>CAYVMR010000034.1:0-17132 GCA_964452545.1 uncultured bacterium | reverse complement strand
GGTTGGTACTTCCCTAATTGCATTGCCACTGTGGAGACGTCGCCATCGATGTCTCTATGGTGGTGTCAGGGTTTCTGACATCCTGACCGCTGAGTCCCACCGGTTAGGTTAACGCCGAGAAGTACCCGGGACCTCTGAAGGAAAGGGCCTATAGCTTCTGAGGGTTCCCTCCCACCAGGCCTGCTCACCGATAAGTTAGCGATTTAGTAAACTCCTCTGATAATTAGGACTGATCATCCCCATGCGTGCCCAAACTACCCTTTCCAGTAATCGCGTCTTTATCTATGAGGTCGCCGGTCTGCGGCAAAATGACGAAACCGACCAGAATACCTACGCCATCCGTCAAAGCGGCAGCACCTACGTCAAGGTGCCCTATAGCCGGATGAATGAAGAGATGCAGCGAATTACCCGCCTGGGGGGTCGGATTGTCAGCATTAAGCCCCTATCCCCTAACACCGACACCTAGTTGCCCCCGGGTAACGGATTGAGCTTATGGTGTTAGACTCCCAGTCCCTGGTCAATGCCCAGGGAGAATCCCTAACCGTTGAGCAGGCCCTGATCAACTTGGGGCAGCGGCAGGACTCTGGATTGCGTTACTATGCGGCTTGGTGGTTAGGGCGGTTCCGGGTCAGTTCCCCCGCCGCCCTGGAGGCCTTGATCCTGGCCCTGGAGGACGACACCGAGCAAGCCCCGGATGGTAGCTACCCCCTGCGGCGCAATGCGGCCCGAGCCCTGGGTAAGCTGGGCGATCGCCAAGTGGTACCCAATCTGATCCGATGCTTGGGTTGCTCTGATTATTACGTCCGGGAGGCGGCGGCCCAGGCCCTAGGAGCCCTGGGGGATGAACGGGCGATTGCCCCCCTGCGATCGCTGTTGGCGGGGGGGGTGGCGGCAGCGGTGCCGGTGGCGGGCAAGCCCCACCTAGTGCAGCCCTACAATGCTATCATCGAAGCCCTGGGCCGCCTCGGGGCCCAGCCGGCCGTGGCAGATATTACCCCTTTCCTTGACCATGGGGTAGTCCAGGTGCAGAATGCCGCCGCTCGGGCCCTCTACCAACTGACCGGTGACGCCAGCTATTGTCAAACCCTGGTGGATCGCCTGCAGTCCCCTAACCTACAACTACGGCGATCGGCAATGATGGACCTGGGGGCGATCGGCTACCTGGCGGCGGCCCAGCCGATTGCCGCCACTCCGGCGGAGAATAGTCTGAAGTTAATTGCTCTCCAGGGAATTCTAGAGACCCATTTGCAGGCCCAGCGGTTTCCTCACCAGCCCCTATCGCCTCAGTCTCAACAGGTTCTGGCTCTGATGGATGATTTACTGTAGGCAGGTACGGTGGTGACGGATATAACGCATTTAATTGAGGCGGTGGCGGCGGCGGACTCCAAGACAGCGCTGGTGGCGGCCGTGGCCAATCTGGCGGCGGCCCACCACCCGGCGGCCATTCCCACCTTGATTACGGTGTTGGGGTACAACAATCCAGGGGCGGCCGTCGCCGCCGTTGATGGCCTGGTGGCCCTAGGGGACGCAGCGGTGACCACCCTCCTCACCCAGCTGGATGGTTACAACTATGGGGCTCGGGCCTGGGCCATCCGGGCCCTGGCCTTGATTGGCGACCCCCGCGCCCTACCCCTGCTGCTGGATACGGCGATCGGGGATTTCGCTCTGAGTGTCCGGCGAGCCGCTACCCGGGGGATTGGTTCCATCAATTGGTCCTTAATGCCTGACCCTGAGGTGGGCACAGCCCAGGAGCGGGTGTTGGCAGCATTGTTCCAGATTACCCTCACCGATAGTGAATGGGTGGTACGTTATGCGGGGGTGGCAGGGTTACAAACCCTGGCCAGGGTTGATCCCGGAGCCCACCATGATCGGGTCCTTCCCCACCTGCAACGCCTGGTGGTTAGGGATGATACGGTAGCGGTGCAAGCCCGGGCCCAGTGGGCGGTGGATCAGTTGCTGGGTGCGTTATCCTAGGTCCGGACCCTAGAGGGAGCGGTCAGGCTTCTCAGTGGTCGCCATTGGCGGCATCCCCTGCAATACCGCCAGGGACTCCATCACCTGCTTCACCAGGGGCGCCGCCACCGTCGACCCGTAGGCGTTGTCCCCCTGGGGTTCATCAATGACAGCCAGGACGGCGTAGCGGGGGCGATCGCTAGGCAAAATGCCGATGAAGCTAGTGATCCGACCGCGACCGTAGCCGCCGTTGGGGTTAGCCTTTTGGGCGGTACCGGTTTTACCGCCGATACGGTAACCGGCAACCTGGGCTGGGCTGCCGGTGCCCTCGTCCACCACAGCCGCCATCATACCCATCACCTGCTGACTGGTTTGGGGGGAGAACACCTGGGGAGCCGGCGGACGATCGGGAACCCACAGGGCATCCCCCGTTGCACTAACTAGGCTGTCGATCAGGTGGGGGGTGACCAGCTTACCCCCATTGGCCAGGGCCGCCTGAAGCTGCAATAACTTGATCGGAGTGATCGAAAATCCCTGGCCAAAGGCGGTGGTGGCCGGCTCCACTTTGCTGCGTATAAATTCCTCCCGGGTTTTGAGGTGACCGGTGCCCTCATTGGGTAGATCAATCCCCGAGGGCTGGTTGAGTCCTAACTTGGCTAGCCAGTCAAAATAGCTGGTGGGGGGTAGCTTCTGCATGATGCGTACCATGGCCACATTGCTGGAGTACTTCAGGACATCGGTGAGGGAGATTGGTCCCCGGGGACCTACGGTGGCGTAGTCGTGGTTTTTGATGGTCCACTTGCCAATGCGAATTTGGCCACTATCCTCCAGCACTTGCTCGGAGCTGATCACACCACTCTCCAGGGCAATGGCGATGTTAATCGGTTTGAAGGTAGAGCCGGGTTCGTAGAGATCGCTGATAGCCCAATTCTTAAAGGCGGCCATATCCGCCTTGTAATAATGATTAGGGTTATAGGTGGGGACGGTGGCCAGGGCTAACATCGCCCCCGTATTCACCTCCATGACCAGCACCGCCCCCCGTTTCGCCTGGTGAGTCTTGACCACTGCCGCCAGGGCCTGCTGGGCTACCCGCTGTAGGCGACTGTCGAGGGTTAACCTGAGGGTAGCTTGATCGGCTTGAAAGTCCGTCATTGCCTCCAGAGGGTTGCGCTGTCCCAGATCTGGCCGCCGCAGACGCTCCGCCTGGGCGATTTCCAAACCGGCCTGGGCCTCACCATCCCAGTTAACAAAACCCACAATCGGGGCAAACAACTCCTGGGGAGGATAAAATCGTTGCTGTTGGGGAACTAGCTCAAGGCCATTAATGGGCTGGTCCTCAATTCTCAGCTGGCGGATTTGAGTGGCCAGCTCAGGCGCCATTTGGTTGGCCAGGCGAATACCCGTGGGACGTTGAGCCAAGTTGACCAGCAGGGTTTCTACGGGTTGATCCAGTAAAGGACTCAAAAGGGTGGCGATGTCGCCAACGGGTTGGTTAAACAGTTGGGGATGGCCATAGAGGGTGTAAACTGTCCGATCAAGGGCCAGCAAGTTGCCTTGGCGATCGCTGATGGGGTAACGCTGCGGATAGGGTTGATTAGGAACTTGCCGCTGGGCCTTAGCCCGATCTGACAGGGTTTCAGCCTGTACCAGTTGCAGCCATACCAAGCGCCCGGCCAGGGCAATCATCGCCAGCATTAGCAGGGCCCAAACCAAAATGATGCGCGGCTGGGGTCGCACCCCGGTGAACTGGGCCAGGGGCCGACGGTGACGGATAGGCGCGGAGGATCGACTAGCCATAGCAAAGACAGTGACAAGGGCCGATAGCTCGGGTGGATTAGGGCTGCAGGGCTATTAAGGCTGCAGGACTACGGATTAATACCCCAGGGGCGATCGGTTGACCCCTGGAAGGAGAGATCTAGGCACCTCCATCAACCCCCGGGCAAATGGGCGGGGGTGGGCTGGAGCCAGGAAAACCACGGCCTCTGGTTTGGGGGGTTGGAGCCCACTGGTGGGCAGCTCCGCCTGGGCGGCTATGTGACTTTTCAGCACGGCGTTAAAGGTGGCCATCTGTTGTTGGCGATGTTGTAATTCACTTAAACGTCGAACCGCACCCCTCACCTGCTGATCCACATAGACAGAAGCCCCGTAGCTGAGTAGGGAGAGGGCTAATACAGCGGTGGCAAGTACCGATGAAACTCGCTGCAGGCCTTGGAGGGTCGCCAGGGCTGGCGGGGAGGCCAAGGGCTGCAGGGGAATCGGTTGAATGTGCCCAGAGGGGGATAACCGACGCCGGAGTTCGATGGGCTCGAGACTCTCGGATTTCAGCGCAACGGACATAAATAACCAGGCCGCAGACAGAACTGTGGTTAGGATACTGCATTATTCTAAAAGTGAGCTAGCCAATTGCCCTAGGCCTCTTAATCTGGGCAATAACTGGCCATCACCCGGCCCGGTCGACGCCGCTGTTCATAGTAGACACGACTGATCGGGTCGGAGAGATCGGTAAGGGAATCAAGGCCAATGCCATTGCGGCCCTGATCGATGCCGGAGCTATGGATATAGGTCCCTTCTCCCAGGTATAACCCCACATGTTGAGTCCGTTCAGGGGTGCCAAAAAACACCAGGTCACCGGCTTCTAAATCATTCCATGGGATAGGGATGGAAAAGGCTTCCTGCTGGTAAGAATCCCGCGGTAGAACAATGCCCGCCGCGGCAAAGGCAGTTTGCACCAACCCTGAGCAGTCAAAGTTAGGACCCACCGTGCCACCCCATAGATAGGTATTGGGTTGGGCCATGGCCCCACGGGCAAAGGCGATCACCCGGGGCAGGCGGGCCACTATGGTCGGCCGATCTAGCTGAACGGCTGTATAGGGCTGGTCAACGACCGCCAACGTCTGGCAATCGGTTGCTCCGATCCAACCTGGGTAACCATCTTCACAGAGGCGCACCGCTACCGCCCCATGGGCTACAGCCCTGTCGGTAAGCTCTAGGTAAGCCCCCCTTCTGGCCTGGGTAACCAGGTCCTGTAGATGGGGGGTTTTATAGAGATTCAGGGGACCGAGACAACGGTAGGTTAGACCTGCACTAGGCAACGATTTAGCTTTCCTTATTACCACCGCTATTGCGGATGTCAACCACTTTTCTCAACACATTAAACCAGAAGGTAGAGCCCATGGAAATGGCAAAACCGCTGACCAGCCAACCGAAGAACCGGCGGGGAATAAAGGGGATTGGCCAAGACTGCTCAGATTCTAGCTGTTGCTGGATGACGACGTCGTTATAGCCGAGGGGAAAGGGAATTTCCTCCAGGGCCTTGTCTACGGCTGCCTGTACCTGCACCAGGTTTTCGCTCAACTCCCCTTGGGAATCAGCCACTAACTGATCGGCGGTCTGGGTAATGGAGTTACGCAACATCGGATCCTTAGCGAGGCGAGTGGCAATGTGGAAGGAATCCGCGTTAATGGAAATGGCGGTGGCCACGCCTATGATCACCGCCACGGCCTTAGCATTCCGCTTATAGACGCCGGTGGCCCGCTCCATGCCCCGGTCAAACCACTTTTCCACTTCGTGACCAAATTGATCCACTTCATTGCGCAGGGCGTCGGTGGTGATATCTACCCGGCGGGCGATCGCCCTCAAGCTATCCTGGAGGGCCGGGGTGATGGAGGCCTTATCGACCCGTTTGATTAATTCCTGAGCAGCGGGATTGCCCTGTTCTGCCAGTAATTGCAGCTCAGTGTACATGCCACTATTGGGATTAAAGACCTGCAGCAGACTCTCCACATTCGGTCGCAGCTTACTAATCAAGGCGGTTCGCTCCGCTGGACTGTTGCTCAAGGCCCGTTTAATAAAGTCCAACCGCCGTAAAAAGGTTTGGGTGAGGGGGTGGCCCTCTGGTAGAACATGTTCTGCCATGATGGTAAAGTCCTCCAACTTCACCACCAGCCGATCCAGGCTTTCAGGGAGGGAAACCAGACCGCCCCTAAAGTCCTCAATAATCTGGTTGACCCCCTGCTCGAGCTGTTTCAACTCGGGGTTGAGTAAAAACTCGTTGCCGGTGCTGGCCCGCAGGTCGCTAAGAATGCTGTGGACTGGCATTAGCAGTTGGTCTTGAGCAAATTGGCGCACCCGTTCATCCGCCAGGGTCTGCCACAGCTGGCCCAATTGCATACGCTCGATCAAACTATTGGCAAAGGCCTCGGAGGGGATATAGGAGGGACCGCTGGTCTTGCCGGCGCCAAAGACATTACGGGTACCGGTTAGGGCTCGGTAGATACGACCAAACAAGTGGGTAATACTGCGAAAGCTCCGGGCAATGTTGCCCTTAGCTTCCTGGTCCAAGCTGCGAATCCAGGGACTTTCGTAGAGGGCATCAGCGAGGGCCTGGGCCGTTTTTTCTTTGTCGCGATCGTTGCCGGCTAACAGCACCTCGATCGATTGTTTTAGGTGTTCAGCCCGCCACTGTAGCAGGGTGCCAATGATTTCCTGGATTTCACTGGCCAAAAGACTGAGAACAAAGAAAATAAAAACTAACCCTAAGGCAATATCTAAAACAATCGGTAAGTTCATGAATTCACCCCTGACGAGCCATCCCCGGCGATTTAAGCTAATTTGGCCAGTCTGCCCTCCGAGGAGTCGGTGGAAAGCTGAGTGGCAGCCTCCGTCTCGTCATGGCTGGGGTGACTACGCTATAGTCACTAATAAGCCCCTTCTGGCCAGCCTCATTCTACTGAAGCTCCGTGGAAATGGCACAGGGAAAGGGCCCCGACCTACCGTCCATTTCCCCATGAAACTTACCACCCGTGGTCACTATAGTGTTAAAGCCCTGTTGGACCTGGCACTCCAGCCCAGTGGCCAGCCGGTTTCGGTCAGCGCGATCGCCCAGCGCCAGGCCCTACCCATGGCCTACCTGGAAAAGCTGCTCATCGATCTGCGCCGGGCTGGACTGGTGAACTCGGTGCGTGGGTCCCAGGGAGGCTATCGCCTGGCCCGGCCAGCGGAGCAGATCTCCCTGGGCCAAATTCTCGAGGCTGCTGGGGAGAAAATTACCCCCCTGCCCCGCCATCAACCCCAGATCGATCAGGTGGAGGACTGGGTGACGGTGACGGTATGGCGTCGCCTTTCCCAGAAACTGCGGGAGGCCCTCTATGCTATTTCCCTCAAGGACTTATACTATGATGCCCGCAGTTGGCAAGCGGCCCAGGGGGACAATGTCAGTTACATGGTTTAGCCGGTTGAAATGGAGGCTAGCTCTCGGGGTTGATGACTTAGGTGGCGATCCCTGGGGTTGCCACTATTCGGTGCCGATCATGGGGGGATCATTAAGCCTGGCGGTTAACGCGATCGCCGCTTTCTCCCCTAGATTCACAGATTCACCCTAGGCAATGAGGTGTTTTACCCCCCATGAAGACCGCCAGTGACAGTGTGGAAATTCTCTCCGCCGAAGAGATGCGCCGTACCCTCAATCGGTTAGCCTCCCAACTGGTGGAACGAGCTAGCAGTCTGGATCGGCTAGTGTTGTTGGGGATTTATACCCGGGGGGTGCCCTTGGCCCAGATCCTGGCTCAGCAGATTCAGCGGCTGGAGGGGGTTGAGTTGCCAGTGGGGGCAATTGATATCACCCTTTATCGTGACGATCTCGACAAAATCAGTACTCGCACTCCGGCCCGCACCCGTATCCCCTTCGACCTGACTGGTCGGGTGGTAGTCTTAGTCGACGACGTAATCTACAGTGGTCGTACGATTCGCGCCGCCCTCAATGCTGTGCTTGAGTACGGCCGCCCTAACGCCATTCAGTTAGCGGTGCTGATTGACCGGGGCCACCGCGAATTGCCCATCCACGCTGATTTCATAGGTCGGTCAGTGCCCACCTCCAAGGAGGAGTTAGTGAAGGTATTTTTGCAAGACCTGGATGGTCGTGATGGGGTGTTGCTGCTCAAGCCCGGTGGCGGCAGTGATGCTTAAGATCTGGATACTAGCACCACTTTCCATCGGTTGGGGGCGCCCCTGCTGTTCCCCTCCATGTGGGGGTACCCCCCTGACCCATGAGATTAACTAGCACCTTACCCGGTCAGCCCAAATCTATGGTTTGGCTATGGGAGTTGGTTCCCAGCGAGCATCGCCCCCTTATCCTAACCAGACTGGTGACAGCTATATAAAGTTGCTTAAGCAAATCAAGCTTTCAACCGTAAAGAAGAGATAAAGTTGCTCTCCAGATATATGCAGTGGTTTCATCTGAGACTTAGACTTACATAAAGTTTCTGATGAAGAAATTTAATTCTAGTTGACCTACAGCTTTAATAACGTTTATTGCTGCTAGGGTTTAATTTTGTTTGGGGCTTACTTAAATGTGTCAATGGTCCTGGATGTAGCCCCTCTTGTTGTAGGAAATTCGGATCAGATAAGGTAGTTCAAAAAGCCTGTACTGAGCTCGACACTTTATATCTTGAATAGATATTTCAATTCAGGAAAGTTTCTAAATCCTAAATTGCCAGACATTAATCTGCATCAATTCAATTTCTAAAGGTTTAAGTTGATCATGGAAGAGTCAATGAAGGTTTTCCATATTTGCACCATAACAAATAATTTGAAGCAGTACCAGGAGATGAAACTCTCATTTATTGAGTCAGGTTTTACTGAAGATAAATGCAGATATAGTTTTTTTGACAACTCTCAGAGTAATGTTTTCGACCCTAGTATTTTTAATACGATCAGATTATCAACATCAGAGCCATATATTATATTTTGCCATCAAGATGTTTTACTAGATCAGGGCGATGGTTTTGACAAGTTAGTTGCCGTTCTTGATGAACTAAACCAAATTGACCCTAGATGGGCTGTGGCTGGCAATGCCGGAGTCAGTAGGAGGGGAGAATTCGTTTCAAAAATAACCGATCCCTTTTCTCACTATTATCCTAAATGGCGAAAAGGTTTTCCCTACCCTGTTCAGTCCTTAGACGAAAATTTCTTGGTGATTAGAACGGCATCTAAAATCACTTGCAATATAAGCACATTCTACTTTTATGCCCACGAACTTTGTTTAGATGCCCTGACAAAGGGTTATTTATCCTATGTTATCGATTTTCACCTAACTCACCTTAGCCCCGGCAAATATGAACATGACGGCCATTCTCCCTTTAGCCATGCAATCAAGTCCTTTGAGGATAAGTGGAGTCAGATTTTCTGGTTTCGCTATTATCAACCCTTGTATGCTCCAATGATGTGTTTCTCAAAGTACAAATTCCTGCGTCAAGTGGGCAAGTTCGGCATATTTGCTAGAACCTTTGCGCTACAGGCAAACCACATGTTTCAAAGGATACTTCGTTATGGAAGTAAGCTATTTAGCTTTGCAAGCTGAATTAGCTTACATTCCGTCGGTTAACAGAGAATAAAAGATATGTAGTGTTCTAAATCAAGCAGCACCATCTGAATTCGACCTCGATTGTGGTTGAGGGAGAATATGCCAAGGCTAACGCAACTAGACCCTGCGCCTACGATCATATCCCTTAATATCGTTACGGTTAAGGTTAGGGAGTGGCGATCTTGTCACTCCCTAATGGTTACGGGGTACCCTATGCCCTATGCCCTATGCCCTGCACCCTTGTCGTTTTCATGAAGCCCTGAAGGGCTGCGTGCAAAGCCTGTTTAGAGGGCCTCAGGGCTTTTCGGAAGTTGTCTTGCAGACGAGCCTGACTCATTTTCAAGAAACAATAGCCGAGGGGCGGCAAGCACATTAACCGTTCCCACCAGGGCATCGGCGTCCGCATCACCGGGGCCCAAAAAGCAGCCAGGGTATTCAAGTAGGTTTGCCGACACACCTTGTCATAATCATCATGGAAGAGGCGCCGCAGATAGGCATGATGCTCTATGGCATGTTTCCAACCGCGATGGGCCAAACATTTTGGAACATGAATAAACGGTCCTTCCAGGCTGATTTCAACGGCCATAACCTGATCTGCTGAAAGCACATGGCGATGTCCACCAATCTTCTGCAAAACCTCCCGACGCATCATCGTGTAGATCGGATCAATATAGCGATAATCATTGACCATAAACCATAACATTCGTCCATAACGCTGATAGGGGCGGGGATAATCCAGGCGTCGACCGGCGTATTCGTAATAACTGAGATTGCCCTCGTCATCGGTAAAGTCTTGATAGCTGGTTACCCCGATCGCATCGGGTCGGGCCTGTAAAGCCGCAATACACTTCCTGGCGTATTCCGGTTCCAGATAGTCATCCCCGCCAATCCACCGCATATACTTACCGCGGGCCATGTCGATCAGTTGGTTAAAGTTAGCGTTAATGCCGATATTCTCGGGATTTTGATGGTACCGCACCCTTTTATCCTTGCGAGCATAGGCCTGACCTATCTCAGGAGTACGGTCCGTAGATGCATTATCACTAATAATAACTTCAAAGTCTGGGAAATCCTGGGCCAGCAGGGAATCTAGCAACCTTGGCAAAACCGCTTCACTGTTCCGAATAGGAACAAGGAAACTGAGTAAAGGCAAGCCCAATGGGTCCATAAATCCTCTCAATTAATAGAACTTACTAAAATAATAGAGCCGTTTCAGTTCGAGCCAAATACAGCAGAAAGCTTGATAAACAAGCGCCAGAGTCATCCCGGCGGACCTCACACCAGCAACAGTCACTCTAGAATAACTAAAAACGTATTCGCGAGGGAAATGAGACAGGTCCTAAGTCACTAATATGAATATTGCATGACTAACTGAAGGCAGGTTATGTAAATATACAGGCCCTATATCTTTTCATAACTTCCCAGGTTTTATTAAAGATCCAATAAACAGAGGGTGACAGAACCAATAGATCCCATGGAGCGAAAAGAGGTTAGAAACTCTACAAACTATTCACAAACTTGACCAATTTGGTTGAAGTATTTGTAAAACTGAAGCAGATCACCATAGTTTCCACTTGACTTGGGTAGATTAATCGTAGTGCTTCCAGTATTACGTAATTAGACGTAGTCTTGAGTCTCTGCAAACCCTGAGATTGAGTAGTAAAAGACCAATTAAGCCTTGTCTAGTTTGAGACCTAGAGTTTCCCTAACCCCAAATTCCCCGGGAGAGGAGTTTGGGGCAAAGGTGATAAAGTCATGAACTTTTGTCAGGCAGGCCGCTACCAGGCAACCCTTGTCAACCCCTACCAGGCCTAGGCTTCACCGATCAGTTGTGGACCCAGCACTCTGGCCAAGACTATAGTTTATTAATTAAGCTCTATGGTAATTTCTAAATCATCCCCCCTCCAAGTCATCACCGCCCCCAAGGCTCTCATCAGTCCTAGGGCTGTAGACCTCACCCTGAGGGAACCCCTGGCCGGCTTTACCGCCGCCGCCGCCATGGCCTTTGCTCACCCCACCCACCTAGCCAATCTATCCATCCCAAAAGCAGAGCGCATTTACCTGCCTGAGCGCCATTACCCCGAGGTTACCGTAACGATCACCGTTAAAACTGGTGACACCGGCGAGCGCCCCTGTCATACCCTGAAAGCCAGGGCCTATCGGGGGCTGCGCCGCGGCCTCAGGCAAGTCACTCCCCTTGACCTGAACGGCCAATTTATCCTTGATGGGCGGTTTGGTCGGGATCAAGACATTGCCCATGGCATTGATCGTATCGCCTTCCCAGTGTTGTTTGCCCAGCGAGCCCTATCCAAACAGCTGGGGCAAACTGTGAAGATTCATGTGGTTTTGCCGGAAAGACCTGGATACTTAATCAGGCAAGTCTACGAAACCCTTGGCATTCCAATTATTTTCACCGACGACAACGTCCATGGCAACATCGTTAGCCTGTCCACCCATAAAATTTACAGCGCCATTCCAGACCTGGCTAACATTGAACTGTATGAATCGAATCAGCCTACGCCCCAGCGCCTCTTTATAACCCAACGGGGTGACCGGAGCGTGACCAACTGTTGGGAAATCAGCAACTTCCTGGAGCAACGAGGGTTTGTCACCTGTTACGTTGAAGACTACAGTCCCCGTCAACAATGGATGATGATGCGCCATGCCAGGGCGATGGTGATGGTCCATGGTGTGGCCTGTGCCCATCTAGCCTTTAACCAAGTGGGGCTAGACGGGGTTAGGCCGGGCCCCCGCATCCTGGAGATCTTTTCCCCCTACGCTAGCCTACAGGGCCGCCGCTACCTGGCCCCCCTGCTCCATGGCAAATGGTGTGCTGTGCGGGGGCGAATGACCCCAGAAGTAGTACGGACCGTTGACTTCAGGGATTGGGATAATCAGCTGTCGCCCCTGGTCAGTCCGATCAAGCGCCGCTTCCATGTGGATGTGGACACCGTGGCCATGGGTCTGGACTACCTGCAGATCTAGGAAAGGATCGCGCCCCCTCTAGGAGTAAGCTAGGGCTACCCCACTGGGATAGCCGTCGCCAGTCCGGTTAGGACAAGGCGGCGATGCCATTGGCGATGGACTGGGACCTACAGTGTGGCTCGGTGTCCTGAGCTCAATGGCTACCGCGATAGAATCGAACCGGTGGGCTGCAGAAGTAGGATTTAGAGCCATGGTCCGCGATCGCCGCCCCGTTTCCCCCTGGTGCCAGTACCTACCGGTGTTACAGTGGCTGCCCCAATACCGCCGTACCCAATTAGTGGGGGACCTGACGGCGGGGATCATTGTCGCCAGTCTGCTGGTCCCCCAAAGCATGGCCTACGCCCTGCTAGCTGGCCTTCCCCCCCAGGTGGGGCTCTACGCCAGCATCGCTCCCCCCGTCCTCTATGGGTTGTTGGGCAGCAGTCGAGTGCTGGCGGTGGGGCCGGTGGCGGTGGATTCCTTAATGGTGGGGGCGGCGATCGCCCCTTTGGCCACCCCAAACACCTCCCAATACCTGGGGTTAGCCCTCACCATTGCCCTGGTGGTGGGCCTACTAGACCTGGCCCTGGGGGTGCTGCGCCTCGGGTTCCTGGTCAACTTCCTCAGTCGTTCAGTGATTTCCGGCTTTATGGCTGGGGCGGCGGTGATCATCGCCCTCAGCCAGGTAAAACACCTGCTGGGCCTGCCCATCCCCAACCGAGAGTCGGTGCTGCAGTTGGTCCCCCTACTAGTCACCCACCTGGGCCAGATCAACCCCATCACCCTGGGCCTAGGCCTGGCCAGCGCCGGGATTTTACTTTACTTCAACGGTCCCCTGGCGGGCCAATTGCAACGGCGGGGCTGGCACCCCCAGCACATCCTCCCCGTCGCCAAGGCGGCGCCCCTATTGGTAGTGATCCTAGGCACCCTGCTGGTCAGCCGCCTACACCTGGACCAAACCGCCGGGGTGCGGGTGGTGGGGGAGATTCCGGCGGGGCTACCGCCCCTCACCCTGCCCCAGCTTGACCTGGCCAGCCTGCCGGCGCTGCTGCCGGTGTGCCTGGCCATTGCCCTGGTGGGCTACATGGAGGGCTTTGCTGGGGGCCAGGCCCTGGCCAGCAAACGGCGGGAAACCGTGGACCCTAACCAGGAACTGATCGCCTTTGGCATCGCTAACCTGGGATCCGCCCTCAGTGGCGGCTACCCGGTCACCGGTGGGGTCAGCCGATCGGTGGTGAACTTCTCAGCGGGCGCTAACACCGGCTTGGCCTCGGTGATTACCGGCCTGCTAGTGGCCCTGACAGTGCTGTTTCTCACCCCCCTGTTTTACTTTCTGCCCCAAACCTGCCTAGCCGCGATCATTATCACCGCCGTCTATAAACTGATTGACCTGGGGCATCTGCGCCGGCTGTGGGCCTACGACCGGGCCGATGCCCTGGCCTGGCTGGTGACCTTTGCCACGGTGATGGCCCTGGGGGTGCAGCAAGGGGTGATCCTGGGGGGGCTGCTGGCCCTGGGGCTACACCTCTGGCGCACCAGCCACCCCCACATTGCCATTGTCGGTCGCCTGGGCCAGTCTGAGCACTTCCGCAACGTGCAGCGCCACCCGGTCACCACCAGCCCCGAGGTGCTGGCGGTGCGCCTGGATGAAAGTCTCTACTTCGCCAATGCCAAGTACCTGGAAACCTTTCTGAAGCGAGCGATCGCCGATCACCTGGCGGTCAAAAAAGTCCTCCTGGTATGCAGCGCCATTAACCTGATCGACGCCAGTGCCCTGGAGATCCTGGAGGGCCTGGTGGCCGATCTGCAGGACCTGGGTATGGGCTTTTACCTCTCTGAGGTGAAGGGACCAGTGATGGATAGGCTGGTGCAGATTGGCTTTATCGACGCCCTGGGGGCTGACCATGTGTTCCTCACCACCGACCAGGCCATGCGAGAGCTGGGCGGGGTTTAGAGAGGCACACAGCTGACTGGAACGGTCCCATGATCGCGTCTATGGCTTGACGGGACCAGGCTTTCAAGGCATCGTAGAACAGATTCTGACTCACAGCCACCCTCTCTGCCGCTGCCTATGCCCTGGTCTCGGATTACTAGTGCGGGGGTCGCCATTGCGGTGGCCCTGACCATGATTCTTCTAGGTGGCTGGTACTTTACCCTGGGGTTTGGGGTGATTGTCTTCCTGGGCCAGCTAGAAATCTTTCGGCTGGTGCAGGCCAAGGGGATTTTACCCGCCACCAAAACCACCCTGGTGGTTAGTCAGCTGATTCTGGTGACGGCCCACCTGGCTCCCCCCCTGGCGGATGCCCTGCTGCCCCTAGCGGGCACCTTTCTTTGTTTTTACCTGTTGTTCCAACCCCAGGTGGCCACCATTGCCGATGTGGCAGCCTCGATTCTGGGGCTGTTCTACGGGGGCTACCTACCCAGCTTTTGGATTCGCCTGCGGGATTTAGGGCAGGTCCACCATGACAACCTGCCCCTGGGGGGCTACTGGCCCGCCTGGCCTCTGGATTGGCCGCAACTCCCCCAGGGATTAACCCTGACCCTATTGGCCTTTGCCTGTATTTGGGCCGCTGACATTGGCGCCTACATGGCGGGTAAGGTGATTGGCCGCACCCCCCTATCCAATATCAGCCCGAAGAAAACCGTCGAGGGGGCGGTGTTTGGCATGGTGGCCAGTACCCTGGTGGCGATGGCGGGTAGCTACGGTTTACACTGGCCGCTGGCCCCCCTCTCGGGGATCGCCCTGGGGGTGATGGTGGGTACCTCCAGCCTGCTGGGGGACCTGACCGAATCCTTAATGAAGCGGGACGCCGGCGTTAAGGATTCCGGTGACCTGATTCCTGGCCACGGCGGCATTCTTGATCGCACCGATAGCTACGTCTTTACCGGCGCCCTGGTGTTTTACTTTGTCACCCTGCTGTTGCCGCTGCTGGGGAACTAGGCGGTAGCAACGCCATTAGCTTAGCCGCCAGCACATCCTTGGCCACCACCCCTTCAATGGTGTCCATGCGGGCACCCTGGCTAAAGAGAATCAGGGTGGGAATGGCGTTGACATGGTATTGCAGGGCCAGCTCATCCTCGTCGTCAACGTTCAGTTTGGCAATCTTGGCCTGGCCCTCAAAGGCCTCCGCCAGCTCGTCAATAATCGGGTTCATAATCTTGCAGGGACCACACCAGGCGGCCCAAAAATCCACCAGAACCGGCACATCACTCTGTAAAACCTCACTGACAAAGTTTTCAGCGGTGAGGGTGAGGTACTTTTGCTCTGCCATTGATGGGATGCTCCTGACTGAACGGTGAATAGGGATAGATTGGTTTTGCTGTACAGCAAAACCAATCTATCCCTATTCATCCGGGCAAACAAGGGGGAGAAGGGGTAAATTCCATGGACTCGATTCCCTAGGGCCAGCGGTCGGGCCGGGCGACCTGGGCCCCCTGGCGCAGATGGCGGCGATGGAGAATTTCCAGCTTGCCGGCCGCCTCCTGGAGAAAGGCCCGTTGGCGGCGGTAGAGGCCCTGAAACAGGTTGGCAAAGAGCAGGGCGGCGATCGCCAGGGTCAGCCCCACCGCCGTGGAGGTCAGGGCCTCCCCCACCCCCAGGGTGACGCCGGTACTGGAGGCCATCCCCCCCTCCCCAATCCGAATCGAGGAGAGCACCCGCATCAACCCCAGGACCGTGCCCAGCAACCCCAGCAGGGGGGCAACGCCAACCACGGTTTCAAACAGGGTTTGGAACCGTTTCAGCAGGGGCAGTTCCGCCTGGGCGGCACTTTCCAGGGCCAGGGTAAATTCCTCCGGGGTGGCCTCCCCCAGGCTCAGGGCAGCTAGAAAGATGCGGGCCAGGGGCAGGTGGGGGTATTGCTTGAGCTTGGCCACGGCCCGCTCTGGGTGCTGCTGGTAAAGGGTGAGGATATCCCCCACCAGCTGTCGTTGTTGTCGACGCAGGCGCAGCCAAAACCAGCTCCGTTCGATTACCAAGGCCAGGGTGACCAGGGAAAACAACAGCAGGGGCCCCATCACCACGCCCCCAGCGGTAAACCAATTGCCCATGGATCGATGCCTCGCCAGATTGCTGTTCCATCATAGTCGCGGGGGCCGATCCCAGATCAGGTCCTTGACCATAGAAGTAAGCAGAAGCGGGGGTGACGATCTATGCCGTTGAGTCAGATGGCTATTGCTCGCCGCAAAAAACTTGATCAGCGGTCAAGACCGGGTCGCTGAAGGTGGCGGATAGGATGCGATCGCCCCCTCGATATTGGCTCACCTGGTAGGCCCCATTGACCAGACGATACACCGACACCGTCGGCGCCATCGGTGTCATCGCTGTGATGCAGGTATTGATCAAAGCTGAGGGTGGTGAGGACGGCCTCGATCATGGCCCGTGATATCCAGCTTGGTTAGCTCAACCATGGCACAACTGTCATTTGGCCTCCATCCAGTTGGGGCCGGCCTTGGCCTCCACCTGCAGGGGCACGGTGAGGGTAACGGCGGTGGCCATGGTCTGAGTGATCAGGGGTTGGAGCTCGGGCCATTCCGCCGGGGGCACCTCCAACACCAGTTCGTCGTGCACCTGTAGCAGCAGGTTGGCGGCGTAGGCCTGCAGTTGATCGTGGAGGCGCACCATGGCGATTTTGATGATGTCGGCGCTGGAGCCCTGGATCGGCGCATTGGCGGCGGCCCGCAGCAGCCCGGCATCGTAGCCATTGGAGCGGAGCCGGTCTAGATCGATGCTGTCAGGGTCTTGACCCCGTAGCGATCGCAGCTTGCCATCGGTAAAGTTAAAATAGCGCCGCCGCCCCTGGATGGTCTCCACGTAGCCCTGGGTCAGGGCCAGCCGCTGGGTTTGCTGTAGGTA
>CAYVMR010000033.1:0-17344 GCA_964452545.1 uncultured bacterium | reverse complement strand
GTACATGGTGGGCAGCCCGGGTTGCAAGGGCGAACCGGCCAGGGGTTTGGGACGGGGCAAGGGGGTCATGGTTCAGCCACCTGCAACATAGTTCCATTCTATCCGATCCCCCCTTGCCCCAGCGACGGGGTGCCTGGCGACGGGGCGGGGTCTCGCTGCCTAGGGGCCGATCGGTCGGTGTTTCTAAATCACCCATTTCTAAATCACCTACCCATGGGTTGTCCGGGGGGAGGGCCGGCTACCGATCGCCCCGACCGGGGCGCCGGCCCAGGTCATTCAGCCCCTCCCCCACCAGGGAGAGACCGGTGACCATCAGGGTGAGGGCCAAACCTGGGAATAGGGCTGGCCACCAGATGCCGGTGGGCAGGGCATCCAGGGCTTGGCGAATGTCCGCCCCCCACTCTGGCACCTGTTCTGGCAACCCCAATCCTAAAAAACCCAGCCCCCCTAGCACCAAGATGGCGTCGGCGGCATTTAGGGTAAACAGCACCGGCACACTCTGGATCACGTTAAACATCAGGTAACGGGTCAGCACTGTCCAGGGGGAGGCCCCCAGGGCTTGGGCCGCCTCAATGAACAGCTCTGTTTTCACGCTGACGGTGTGGTTACGCACCACCCGGAAGTATTGGGGGATGTAGGCAATACTGAGGGCGATCGCGGCATTGACCACCCCCCGCCCCACCACAAAGGCCAGGGTAACCGACAGTAGCAACCCCGGCAGCGTATAGATCGTATCCATCAAAAACACCAGAGCCCGGTCCAGAGCTCCCCCCAGGTAGCCACTTACCATCCCCAGGGGCACCCCAATTGTCAGGCTCAAAACCGTGGCTAAAATCACCACCTGCCAGGCGGCCCGGCTACCAAATAGGGTGCGAGCCAATACGTCGTAGCCCTGACGGGTGGTGCCCAGCCAGTGATCGATCCCTGGGGCCTGGTGAATGGGATTTTGGAGCGCCGCCGTGGGGTCCTGAACCACCCCCCAGGTCTGCAAAGTAGGCGATAGTAGGGCAATGGCCAGGAAACCCAGGGTCAGCAGTAGGCCAACCCCCATCAAACCCGAGGAGACATTGAGCCTTGGGGCGGTGGTTTTGCCCCCCGGGGCCATGGGGCTAGAAGACGGAGGACTAGGGGCCATGGTCACCACAGGAGATGATTACGACGTTGTCAATCTCTAAGGACAGATCCTTAAGGAAAAATAATCGCGGCTTCAATATTACTTGAAGACGGGCCCCAAGGTCTTTGTAGCTGGGCTTAGGGGTTATGATTTTAACAAGATAAATTTGCTAAGACGACCTATTTTCAAATGAATTCATTATTTTTACACAGAAAGACGGTTCAAGAGCTGTGGTAAACTTGGCGAGAATCAATGCTTTACCATATTACTATTGATGATGCTATTCTTCTATAATAGCTTGCCACGGTATTTTCCCTGAATAGTAGAAATGATTATTAATCCCACCGAGATTGCCGATGTCCTACTGATTAAGCCTAGGATCTTTGAGGATGATCGGGGCTTCTTTATGGAAAGCTTCAACCGTAAACTCTTCTTCGATAAAACCGGTTTGGATCTCGACTTTGTTCAGGACAATCACTCCCGTTCCCTGCAGGGGGTACTGCGGGGTCTTCATTATCAAGTCAATCAACCCCAGGGTAAGCTGGTGCGGGTGGTGGTGGGGGAAATCTTCGATGTGGTGGTAGACATCCGCCGCCGCTCCCCCACCTTTGGTTTTTGGATTGGGGAGCGCCTGAGTGCCGACAATAAACACCAACTGTGGATACCGCCGGGGATGGCCCATGGCTTTTTGGTCCTGTCGGAGGCCGCTGAGGTGTTGTACAAAACTACGGACTACTATGCCCCGGCCTGTGAACGCACCATTCGCTGGAATGACCCCGATTTAAATATTTCCTGGCCCCTGACCACCCCCCCTATCCTCTCCCCTAAGGATCAGGCCGGGGCCTGGCTCAAGGACGCTGAGGTGTTTGTCTGATGCGTATCCTACTCACCGGCAAAGATGGGCAGCTGGGCCAGGATTTGCAAACCTACCTGGGGCTTGACCATGACCTCCACGCCTATGGTCGTGAGCAGCTCAACCTGGAGGATCCAATCGCTATCCGCCAACTGATCGATCAGGTTCGTCCCGATGTGATTGTCAATGCAGCGGCCTATACCGCCGTTGATCGCGCTGAGCAAGAACCGGACCGCGCCCAGGCGGTCAATGCCCTGGCCCCCCAGGTGATGGCCACCGCCGCCCAAGATCTCGGAGCCGCCATTCTCCATGTCTCCACCGACTACGTCTTTGATGGCAACCATAACACTCCCTACCGGGAGGAGGACCTGGCCCATCCCCTGGGGGTCTATGGTCAGTCCAAGTGGTTGGGGGAACAGGCGGTGCAGCAAGCCTGCGATCGCCATATGGTAGTTCGCACCGCCTGGGTCTATGGGGTTGGTGGCCAGGGCAACTTTGTGAAGACCATGGTGCGTCTCGGTGCAGAACGGGAAGAATTGAGGGTAGTGGTGGATCAGGTGGGTACCCCCACCTGGACTGGGGATCTGGCCCAGGCGATCGGTCAGTTGATTCACCACCTCGCCCCCAGCGATCCCACCCTGGCGCCCGTGACTGGGCTCTACCATTTCACCAATAGTGGAGCGATTAGCTGGTATGACTTTGCCGTCGCCATCCTGGAGGAAGCCAGGGTTCTGGGCTTTCCCCTCACGGTGAAGCGAGTCCTACCGATTACCACGGCGGAATACCCAACCGCCGCCCAACGCCCGGCCTACTCCGTTTTGTCTGGCCAGAAAACCGCCAGCCTCCTGGGCCATCCGGCCCCCCACTGGAGCCCTGGACTCCGGTTGATGCTAGGCCAGCTGGCTAAACAGCAGGGTTTGTTGAGTTAATTTTGTTGAGTTAATCAAGGGGAACCCTAATCCAAAATCCTTAATCCTTATTGGCCTTAGCCCTATCTAGCTCCTCTATTGTTGTTCTCAATACCCCCAAGGTTTATCTAAACTCCTATGAAAGCCATTATTCTCTCCGGTGGTCGAGGCACCCGTCTGCGGCCCCTCACCTACACCGGTGCTAAACAACTGGTGCCCGTCGCCAACAAGCCCATTCTTTGGTACGGGATCGAAGACCTGGTGGCCGCTGGCATTACCGACATTGGCATCATCATCAGTCCAGAAACCGGTGCAGAGGTGAAGGCTAAAACCGGCGATGGGGAACGGTTTGGTGCTCAGATTTCCTATATCCTCCAGGAGGAACCGGCTGGCCTGGCCCACGCCGTGAAGGTGGCCCAGCCCTTTCTACAGGATTCCCCCTTCGTCATGTATCTGGGGGATAACCTAGTCCAGAGCGATCTCAATACCTTCCTGGATGAGTTTAAGGCCAAACACCTGGATGCCCTAACCCTGCTCTGTGAGGTTCCCAACCCCACCGCCTTTGGGGTGGCCGCCGTGGACGACCAGGGGCGGGTATTAAAACTGGTGGAGAAACCTAAGGTGCCCCCCTCTAACCTGGCCCTGGTGGGGATTTATTTATTCGAGGCGACCATTCACCAGGCCATTGCCAATATTCAGCCCTCCGCCCGTGGGGAACTGGAAATCACCGATGCGATTCAATACCTGATTGATCAAAAGCATCGGGTGGAAGCTCGCCAGATCCAGGGCTGGTGGCTGGATACGGGGAAGAAGGATGATCTGCTGGAGGCCAATCGGGTGATCCTGGACACCTGTTTGGTGGGGGAGACCAGGGGGGAGGTGGATGAAGCGAGCCAGGTGATCGGCCGGGTTAGCATTGGGGCTGGGTCCACCATTAAAAATTCTACGATTCGAGGACCGGTGGCGATTGGCGATCACTGTCACCTGGAAAACTGCTTTATTGGCCCCTATAGCAGCATTGGTAATCACGTCACCCTGATCAACGTGGACCTGGAGCATAGTGTCCTGTTGGAGGGCGCCAAGGTGATTAATGTTGACCAACGGATTGTTGATAGCCTGGTGGGTCAACGGGCCCAAATCACTGAGGCGCCCCAACGACCCAGGGCCGTGCGTTTGATGATCGGTGATGATAGCCAGGTGGAACTGGCCTAAGGGCTCCTTTCCCGGTGTCCAGGTTAGGGGTGATCCCTGGCTAGGATACCCGCCACCCCTATTGGCATCCCTGTTAACCCTTATACTCTGTCCTATGGAAGATCTATGGCTAACCCTACTCAACGGCATGTCTTAATCACTGGCGGGGCCGGTTTTATTGGCTCCAATTTTGTTCACCATTGGGTTGAGCGCTATCCCACCGATCGGGTGGTGGTGCTTGATGCCCTCACCTACGCCGGTAATCGCCATAACCTGGCGGATTTGGACGGCCATGCCCCTCTGCGCTTTGTGAAGGGGGATATCTGCGATCGCCCAGCCCTTGACCAACTGCTGGCGGAGGAGCAGATATCCACCGTTGTCCACTTTGCCGCCGAGTCCCACGTGGATCGCTCCATCCTGGGCCCCGATGCCTTTGTCCGCACCAATGTGGTGGGCACCTTCACCCTGCTAGAAAGTTTCCGCCAGCATTGGCTGAACCGGGGGCGGCCGGAGGGCGATCGCTTTTTACATGTCTCCACCGATGAGGTCTACGGCACCCTGGGGCCGGAGGACCCAGCCTTTCGTGAAACCACCCCCTACGCCCCCAATAGCCCCTACTCCGCCTCCAAGGCCGGTAGTGATCACCTAGTGCGATCCTACTTTCATACCTATGGTCTGCCCACCCTGATTACCAATTGCTCCAATAACTATGGGCCCTACCATTTCCCAGAGAAGTTAATTCCCCTGATGTGTATCAACATTCTCATGGGCAAGCCCCTACCGGTCTACGGCGATGGTCAGAATATCCGGGATTGGCTCTACGTGGGTGATCACTGCAGTGCCATTGATCGGGTGCTGCAGCGCAGTGCCCCGGGGGAAACCTACAACATCGGCGGCAACAACGAGGTTAAAAACCTTGACCTGGTCACCATGCTCTGCGACCTCATGGATGAACTAGCGCCCAACCTACCGGTGCGACCGGCCCGACAGCTCATTACCTTTGTCAAAGACCGACCCGGTCACGATCGCCGCTACGCCATCGATGCGACTAAAATTCGCGATCAACTGGGCTGGCAGCCTGCTGTGACCGTGACCGAAGGCCTACGGAAAACCGTTGAGTGGTACCTGGCCCATCCAGACTGGTGGCAGCCATTGCTATCTGCCGAGTATCAGGACTACTACCGCAAAGTTTACGCCTAGATAGTTCTAGGCCGTACAACTTGATTTTCCCTGTTGGCCCTGGGCTAGGGCTAGAAAACTTTACCCCTTGATAAAGTAACGTCAAACTTTTAAACGGATTTGTGACTTTTTACCTGAGTTCCTTAACACTAGGGCCTGGTGCAGATTCTTTCCATGGAGCATGATTATGGGTTTACGGGATGTACTTCAAGATCCAACCCTTTATACCAGTCTGGTGAATAGTTGCCAGGCTTTGGTGGATCAACAGGTGGCCAGCAAGGGGGGAGTGTCAGGCATCGCCCTCAAAACCACCTATGGTTTGGTGAAGGGAGTCGGGCCAAACTACTTGACCGGGGTGATCGCCCGTGCCTTACCAGACATCATGACAGCCCTAGAGCCCCTCTGGGATGAAGGGCTAGCCCTGGGAAACCCGGTGGACCATTTAAGCCAAAATCGGCAACGGGCGGCGATCGACTTGCTCACCGTTACCGATCTTAAGGCTCAAACCACCCACTATGCCATCGTTAAAAACTCCTACTACAAGCTACGGGAGTCAGTTAAGGCTGATATCGAAGCAGCGGTTCCCCACCTCGCCAAGATTCTGGCTGAGCATGCACTCATTCAGGTGTGAGAGTGAGTGCCCTATCCACGTTGAAGTGACTGGTCGAGACCCGTGGGGGGAGGGCACCGATTGATGGCTCACTTGGATCTTGATAGCCCACTAGCCGATGGGCGCTACCGGGCCCCACGGTTAGGGTGATAGAGCTGTTGCCAGTAGGGCTCGGCAAATTCGGCCAGCCACTGCTTAACCTGGTAGGTGGCTCGACAGTCATCTTCGTTGTAGCGCAGAATGGCCTCTAGATAGGTGCGATCGCCGGTCTCTACCCAGGCGTTGTACCAGCAAATTGACTGGGCTCCATTCGCCCCCTGATCGCGCCAGTTAAACCCCACCCACCGAGCAATGTGCTTGAGGGCATAGCTCTCGATCGGTAGGGTGACACTGTCGGTCACCGATCGATGCACATCAAAGAACCGATCCAACAGTTGATCAATCTGTCGTCGGGGAGTGCCGTAGAGTTGACCCAACTTGCGAACGGTCTGGGCTTCGTAGGGGCAGAAATGATAGATGGGCGCGTAGGGGTAGGCGTGGACCAGCTCGAGAAACTCTCTCCAGGCCCGGCGTTGGTGGTGGTGGGTTTCCGCCAGCAGGGCATGGAAGCTCTCAGTGCCAGTGCGATGGTTGACCACCAGCACGCCATGCAGGTAGATCAGATTTTGATCAGGGGCCGCCTCGATATCAAAGAATAGTTCCACCTCGCCGCTGGGTAGATCCTCCGGCCATAGGGGGAAGCCGTGGGGGGCCTGGGGGGCCGATCGGGGCATGGCTTGGTTATGTAGCCAGGACTGGGCTTGATCGATCAGTTTCTCCGCCACCTGTTCCCCAAAGCCAGGCCAATGGGCCAGGTGGGCGGGTTGGGCCTGGGCTAGATCGGTGAGGGTAACCCGTTGATGTTGCTTGAGCAGGTCATAGCGGGCCGGTGTGACGCCGGGCAACAGGGAGAGGTGATTGGTGGCCTTTGCTTCGGCGTAGCAGTGGTTAAGCCAGGGACATAGATCGCAGCGGCTATGGGAAATAAATAGTTCTGGGGGGCTAGGGGAGCGTAGATCCTGACTACAGTGGCGAATCAGGGTCTGGAGCGTCAGGGTCAACCGTTCCACCTCGACCCTATGCTGTTTGCCATCCCGCAGCGCTAGGTAACTGTGCCGTGGCCACACCCCCTGCACCGCCGATAACAGATAGGCATGATAGGTGGCGATGATCTGGTAATCTAACTTGGGCTTCTTGCCCAGCTTGATATCGATGGGGACGTAGTGCCAGTTGCCCCAGCATGACCAACCCGGTTGTTTGACCAATAGGTCGGGTTGGCTCACCAGGCCCACGGACGGGTCACCGCTGGCGACCAGCAATACTCCCCGGTGGATGGCCTCGGCCCCCGCCGCCATGAGGGCCAGGGTCGCCGCTGCCCCGGCGGGCCAGTCACCGGCTGGAAACTGAGGCGGCTCCCCGCAGGGAAAGGTCTGCCACACCCGTTGCTGATGGTGCAGACTATCCTGGCGTAGCTTGAGCAGGTAGTCGGAGGGGGGGGCGCGGTGCTGGCGATCGCCATAGAGGTCTAAAAAGGCCCGACGGTTACAGCGCTGATAATGGAATAGGCTATCAGCGGTCAACCAGAGGATCGGTGGCGGGGCCTGGCTGGCCTCGGCCCTAGGCCGTTCCAGGGATAACCCCTGAGGGCCCTCTAGGGACGCCCCCCCATCTACGGCTGCTGACTGGGAAGAGCTACTTGACAAAATGGGTAGGGAGGAAGGGCGGCAATGGACGGTTACCCTGGCCTACCCTGGGGCTAGGTCGCTCCCCGGTCATGTCGCCCGCGATCAGCCAACCCTGGGGAACCAAGGGTCGGATGGGTCGTGACGGTCGACTGGCGGGGGGGAAACTAGGGGCCATTTCAGACATGATCTCAAAACGGCTCGGGACAGGCAGGCCACCGGTGAAGGCAAAACCCACTTTCTATTCTAAAGGAATGTTATAACCAATGACGATGATATACTCCCCAACTCGTCCCCAACGGGGGTGACAAGGGGGTTGTAAGTCAGTTCCTCTGCTCAGACAGCCATGGTAGACACCTCCCTCCCCGCTATCCTCGATCGGGCCTTGGCCGGCGTTGATCTCACCCCTGAGGAGGGGCTGGTGTTACTCCAGCCCCAGCCCCCCATGGCCCTGGAGGCGATTCGTCGGGCCGCGGACGGGCTCCGGCAACACCAGGTGGGGGACACCGTCACCTATGTGGTCAACCGCAACATTAACTACACCAATATCTGTGAGCAGCGTTGCAGTTTTTGTGCCTTTCGTCGGGATGCCGACCAACCGGGGGCCTATTGGCTCGACTTTGAGCCCATTCTAGAGAAGGTCAGCGAGGCTGTGCAGCGGGGGGCGACGGAAATCTGCATGCAGGGTGGCCTTAACCCCGGGGCCAAAATTCAGGGCCGTTCCCTGGACTACTACCTGAGGCTGGTGCGCACCATCAAGGACCCCTACCCCGATCTCCATGTCCATGCCTTCTCTCCCCAGGAGGTGCAGTTCATTGCCCGGGAGGATCACCTCAGCTACGAGGATGTCCTGCGGGCCCTACGGGAGGCTGGGGTAGACTCCCTGCCGGGCACCGCCGCCGAGGTGTTGGATGACCAGGTGCGCCGGGTGCTCTGCCCGGAAAAAATCAATAGTGCTACCTGGTTGGCGATCGTCGGGTTAGCCCATCGCCTGGGGTTGCCCACCACCAGTACGTTGCTGTCTGGCCATATCGAAACCCCTGAGCACCAAATCCACCACCTGGAACAGCTGCGCCAATTGCAACAGCGAGCGGTGCAGGCTAACTATCCTGCCCGGATTAGCGAGTTTATTTTGTTACCCTTTGTGGGCCAACAGGCCCCCCTGAGCTTGCGGCGGCGGGTGGGGCGTGACCAGCCGGTCTTGGCGGATGCCCTGCAACTCACCGCCGTGGCCCGGATCTACCTGGGCAATTGGATTGTTAACCACCAACCTAGTTGGGTGAAACTGGGCCTAGCCGGGGCGACCACCGCCCTGGGCTGGGGCTGTAATGACCTGGGTGGTACCCTGATGGAGGAGCATATTACCACCATGGCTGGGGCCCAGGGGGGGACGGCGATGACCGTGGCGGATCTGCGGCGGGCGATCGCCACCCTGCAACGACCCGCCCAACAACGCCACACCCTCTACTCGCCGGTCACCGCCTCTAACGGCGATACGGCCCCGGCGCGACAATCCCGCAACCACAGACTGACCGCTTGACCGATGATGCCCTGGCGACTGTCCTGGGGCGGGGTGGGGGGGCGATCGGCCCGGGGGTAGCCCCCCCAACTGGAGTAGAGCAAGACCAGCCGCCAGCCCCCTTGGTCTGGCACTAGAAATAGCCAGTGGTACTGTTGCAGGGCGATGATGCGATCGGCCAGGTACTGTCGCTCCAGGGTGGTGAAAAACACCTGGCGAACCGCTGGGTCCAGGCTAGCCTCGGCACTCCAGGGCTGGTTGGTCAAGTCCAGGGGCTCGAGTTCCGGAGGGCTGGCAATTAACACCGTACTGCTAGGGCTCTCCAGGCTGCGACTGGCGACCCGATTGGCATAGCCGGGCAGATCCCGCAACAGGGCCTCGACTAACTGGGGTAACTCCGCCGGACAGGAGGCGACTGGGCGAATATAACCCTGGCCACGGGGCATGGGCCTCGCCATTAAACCCTGACTAGGGGGCAGAGGAGAAAAGGTACCCAGGTCGAGGAGAAGACTGGTCCACCCGGACGCCATCGGCCCCAGGGCCAAGGCCAGGCCGGCCCCAAGTAACGCCGATCTGACCGTGGCTTTGGCCACCCTGCCCCCCTTAATCAGCCCACCCAGCACAATCGTCACAAATCCGCCGAAATGCCGCCACTGGGTCGTCACTAGCGGTAATCGGACGCCCCACCACCAGGTAATCAGCCCCAGCCTGGAGGGCCTCAGCGGGGGTCAGCACCCGTTGTTGATCATGGTGCATGGCCCAGTGGGGGCGCACCCCCGGACAGACCATGACAAAATCAGCAGGCAGATGGCACCGTAAGCTCGCCACCTCCTGGGGAGAACACACCACCCCCCCCAGGCCACAGCCATGGGCCAAGCGGGCCAGGTGCAGGGTATAGTCCGCCACCGAGAGGGCAACCTGCAGGTCATGGGCTAGGGCCGGGGGGGAAATACTGGTGAGCAGGGTTACCGCCAACAGCCCAGGGAGGGGCAGGTGCAGCTGTTCCGCCTCTGCCTGGGCCGCTAGGCGGGCCGTTTCCAGGGCCACCTGGCCCGCCACCCCGTGGAGGGTTAGCAGATCCACCCCATAGCGGGTGGCGGCGGCACAGGCCCCGGCCATCGTATTAGGGATATCGTGTAGCTTTAAATCTAGGAAAACCCGTTTCTGCCGAGCCTTAAGCTCCTGGATAATGCTGGGCCCGCTGCTGACGAATAGCTCCAGGCCCACCTTCCAGAAACTCACCTGGGGCAATTGATCGACCATCGCCAGGGCGGCCTTGGGGGAAGCCACATCCAGGGGGACGATAATCCGTTGGTCGATGGTCATCATCCTATCTAGCTGACACGGACCAGCATTAGGGTTTGGCCAAACTCCACCGGTTCACCGTTATTGACTAGAATTTCAACGATTTCTCCCGCTATTTCAGCTTCCAGCTCATTCATCAACTTCATCGCTTCGATGATGCAAACGGTTTGGCCGGTGCGAATCCGCTCACCGACGTCGACAAAGGCCGGCTCATCGGGGGCCGGAGACCGGTAGAAGGTGCCCACCATGGGGGAAGTGATGGGGGCCAGGTCGGAGGCCTTACCGGGCGGGGGAGTGGCCGCTGGTGGTGAGGGCAGGGCGGGGGGCTCGCCCACCGGCTCGGTTACGGCGGGGGTAGGGCTCACCGACGGCAGTTCCCCAGGCCCTGGAGTGAGGGTGGAAAGCAGGGGAGAAAGGGCGGTGGCCATGCCCTGTTTGCGCAGTGTCAACTCAAAGCTGGCACTTTTTAACGTCAGCTCAGCAATGTCACTTTGGCTGAGGGCAGCCACCAGATCCTTGAGTTCACTTGCCGTTAGTTCCACCGAGCCAGCCTTCCTCCAAAATGCCTAATCCTTGCCTGTCTATTCCAATGCCCACAAGCGACTTGTCGAGGGTTCTCAAACCAGGCCCTATTCCCGGCCTAGATAGGTGTCGCTGCGGGTGTCCACCTTGATTTTGTCGCCGATGGAAATAAACAAGGGCACCATAATTGTGGCACCGGTCTCCAGGGTAGCAGGTTTGGTTCCCCCCGTAGCCGTATCGCCCTTGACACCTGGGTCGGTTTGAGTGACCTCGACCACGATGGAGTTGGGTAACTCCACATCCAACACCTTAGTCTTAGGGGGCTTACTATTGGTGTCGGTCCAGCTGAGGACCGTGACCACCATGCCCTCCATCAAATACTTAACCCGATCGCCAATCTCCACAGCCCGGAGTCGAGACTCATCAAAGCTCTCCATGTCCATAAACACCAGGTCTTCCCCATCCCGGTAGGTATGCTGCATCTCCCGCTTCTCAATCACCGCCTGGGGGACGGTCTCCCCCGCCCGAAAGGTTTTCTCAATGGTGTTACCGGTTTCAACATTTTTGATCTTAGTGCGGACAAAGGCAGACCCCTTACCGGGTTTGACATGCAAAAACTCGGTGACACGCCAAACTGAACCATCGAGGACAATGGTGGTACCGGGGCGGAGGTCATTGCTGGAAATCATAACGCTGGCTTTATGTAGGCAGGTGGGCAGGACAGGGAACGGGTATAGCTTTGGCCAGAACGCTGAGGACGCCGTCAATCGGTCAAACCGTAGCCGAGCTAGGCGCTCTGGCTCGCCTCTGCTCCGTTATACGTGGCTACGGCTATACCTCTTTGGCACTTCATTTTACCCCTCGGAGGGCATTTGCTTGCAGAGTTTGCTCGCCCTGGACGAAACTTGTTGATCGGCGAGACGGAGGGGGCCTGTCGGCGGTGGGGAGGGGCCTCGAGACCCTAGGCCAACGTCCGGTTCACCCTAGCGGAGCCCCAGCCAGGTAAAAAAGTCCTGCCCGGTGACCAGTTCCAGCAGTAACAGCAGCACAAACCCCACCATGGCAAAGCGACCGTTCAGGCGTTCAGCGTAGGCTGTCCATCCGAAGGCAGGGGCGGGTTCAAGGTCACGGCTAGGAGGGCTGGCCCCAGTGGACTCAGTTACCTCCTCAGCGCTGGTTGAAGCTTGCGAATCCTGGGACATGGTTAGAGGAATTTGAGGAATTTAAGGAACTTGAAGAATATCCAGGTGTGATCCGGTAGGTTGGTTGAGGTCACGAGGCTAAGGCCCAGAGGCTTGATCGGTGGGGAAAAACCGTCCTGGTTGCAGGGCTGTCAAGCTCGTATCGATCGCCCCCACCAGGGCCTCCGCCAGGCGCTGGGCTAGGGGCGGCACAAACACAAAGGGGGCGCTGAAGCCGGTAAATAGGCTCAACCCTACCAACCCTGGTAGGGCCCCCACCAGGGGCAGGCCGTCGCCGCTAAAGCTGACCAGGCAGCGATGCCAGGTGCCGGGCAGGGAGGCTATATCCGGCAGCAGGGGGGCCAGGGCCGCCCGCAGCTGGCGATCGCTCCGCTGCCGATCACCGGCGCTGATGGGTGATTCTAAACTGGTGAGGGTGCGACTAATCTGGCCCAGACAAAAGTGGCCATCCTGAAACTGAATGGCTCCACTGTCTAGGATAGGGGGCACCACCTCTGCGCCGGGCTGATCCCACAGGGGTTGTGCCTGGGGCTGACTGGCCTCGGCCTCCAGGGCAAAGCGACGGTGCATCGCTGCCATCACCTGGGTACGCAGGGTCAGCGGGCTTGGCCCCGTCTCAATCAGCTCGGCCTGGGTGTGATACAACGGCAGAATTACCCCCAAGGACCCTAACAGTCGACGGCTGCAGGCCCCCGTCGCCAGGATCACCCGATCGGCGGCATAGGGCTGTGCCTCTGTCAGGACGCCGGTCACCTGGTCCTTTACCCTGATCAGGCCGTTCACCGCCGCCACCAGCTGAGTGCCCCCCAGCTGTTGAAAGGCCTGATTATAGGCGCTGATCAGATGGGGGGGGGAAACATGGCCCTGGCGCAATAACAGCGCACCGCTGATCGTCTCGGTATTGAGCAGGGGCTCGAGGTCGTGAGCCTGGCTGGGGCTGACCCACTCCAGGGACACCCCCGTGGCCTCGTACTGGGCCTGAAGGGCCGCCCCGTCTAACTCCGGGGTGATGGTTAGCAGGAAATCCATCTCTCGAAACTGGGTGTCCGCCCCTAGCTCCTCGGGGAGTTGACGCTGCTTGGCGATGCCAGCCTGGCAGAGGGGGTAGGTTAAATCACTGCTACCCGCCCAGTAGCTAACCACGCCGTAGCTATAGCGGGTGGCATTGGTGGCATCGCTGGGCAGGCGGCTATCGATCAGAAGCACTGATAACCCCTGACGAGCGAGTTCGTAACTGACGGCGGCCCCTGCCAGGCCATTGCCCACCACAATCACATCAAAGGTCTGCATGGCCTGGGGCAAGCCCTAACCCCTGACCAGGTTGAGGTCTTGGAAGTAGAACTTGAGCAAGAGACCACAGCCCAGTAACTTCAGGCCCTCCAGGGCAAAGTAAAGGGCGTGGAGTTGATCCATGCCCACGGGTAGGGCAAAGCGGGACGCGAAGGGATTCAGGTCAACGCCTAGGGCCCCCATGGCGGGAGTTAGCAGGTAGGTGAATACCAGGCCAATGGCTAATAGGCCGAAGGCCACTTCCATCGCCCAACGGCTGCGTAAACCGCTGACGACTATGCCTTCGACTGTATAACGCTGGCGATGGGCCAGTAACCCGGTGAGGATGAGGGCGGCGCAAACCAGCTCCAACCGATTAAAGATCCAAAACAGCCCATAGCCGGCTGGGCCAAACCCAGGCTGGCTCATCATGCCGCTGACAAACAAACCGGGCATAATCACCAGGTCCAGGAGGAGGCTGCTGCTGAACCAGAACATCAGGGCCACCAGAACCAGGGCCATCCAGTTCGTGGCTTTGAGGTGAGGGGTAGATAGACTATTCATGATGACGTGCTTTTCCCAAGCGGATAAATGGATGTAAGCTGGCCGGCGGAGCCAGTCAACCTGCCCCGGGCCGAGGGTATCGATACCTCCAGCCTACCTAACTTTTCGGTCGCTCATTATGAACTCTTCCTGCAGGTTAGCTAAATTCTGTCCGGGGCTAAGCGGGTAAAAACGCCGCCGGTTAAGCGGTTTAGGGGCTGCTTCTGGTCCCCTCTGGGGATCGGTCTGGTTATAAAACGTAAAGTTGGTTAATATCCTGACGTCGGAGGCATTGCCAGTTACAGTGGACCTGGTGGGTTTATGGTTAGGCTGGAGCCATGATTACGCATATTGTGTTGGATATGGGCGGGGTGTTGGTGGAGCTGCAGTGGCGCCAACGCATGGAACGGTTGCTGCAGCGATCGCTGCCGATGGATCAACTGCACCACCTCTGGGTCACCGCCCTAAGTACGGTGGACTTTGAGTCGGGCCGTACAGACTTTGATCAATTCGCCCAGGCCTTTGTGCAGGAGTTTGGGGTGGATAGCACTCCGGATCAGCTCAAGGCGGAGTTTTTGGAGATTGTCCAAGCCCCCTTACCTAACTGTGAGGCCATGCTAGCCACGCTGCAGGCGGACTACCATCTATCCCTGCTGTCTAACACTAACCTGGCCCACTACGAAAAGCTACGTCGAGACTACGATTTCTTTGACTACTTTGACCAGCTCTTTCTGTCCTACGAGCTGGGGATGATGAAGCCCAGCCCCACCATCTTTGAGCATGTGATCGCGGCCCTAAACACCGTTCCAGAAAACGTGGCTTTTTTTGACGATGGGGCCCGCAATGTGGAGGCGGCTAAAGGTCTGGGGATTCAGGCCCATCGGGTGGACGGCCCGGATCAGATTTTAGCGATCGCCGCCACCTTTGACACTGCTCGAAAACCTCTTTAGGGGGGCGATCCTGCCTGGAACCCTAGGAGAAAGGGGTTCCAGGATTTGCCGCGGCCGGCCCGTGGTTCACCTCAGGCGCTGAAATATTTGGCGGTTGGGTGGTAGGCGATGATGGCGGTGGTGGACTGTTCGGGGTAGAGCTGATCGCTTTCGTCAATGGTCATGGCGATGCGATCGCTGCCCAATAGCTCCAACTGGATCGGCTGGTCCGCCATGTTGGGGCAGGCAGGATAGCCAAAGCTATAGCGAGACCCCTGGTAGCGCTGCTGCAACACCTCCCGGATGGTGGTGGGCTCCAGCTCGCCAAAGCCCAGTTCCCGGCGGATGCGGGCATGGCACCACTCCGCTAGGGCCTCCGCCGTTTGCACCGACAGACCATAGTAGTAGAGGTAGTCGGTGTACTGGTCCGCCTGGAAGAGCTGCTGGGCGTACTCCGTGGCGATTTCCCCGACGGTCACCGCCTGCATGGGAAACACATCGAACTGTCCGGGCTGGGCCAGGTCTCGAGGTAAGAAGAAATCCGCAATACAGAGCCGCCGCAGCGATCGCTGCCGGGGAAAGGTGAAGGTGGCGACGGGGTCGGGGGGGTGGGTCGGGGTCGTCGCCATGATGGCGGGATCGTAGAGGTGCAGGGAGTTACCCTCCGCCAGGCAGGGGAAATAGCCGTAGACGATCAGGGGATGGAGGATATTTTCCGCCATCACCCGCCCCCGCCAGTGCTCCAGAATCGGGTGTACCGTGTCCTGCAAAAAGGCGTCGTACTCCGCTCGGGACTGCTCCTGGGCCTTGCGAAACTGCCACTGCCCGACAAACAGGGCCTGCAGGTCTAGATACCAGAGCACCTCCTGCAGATCAATATCCCCTGGGGTCAGCACCCGGGTACCCCAGAAGGGTGGCGTTGGCCGAGCAATGGTCGGATCAACCGCCTCCGATCGGGTGGTATCGACAGGAGCTGGCGTCTCCAGGGTATCCTTGGGCTGGGCAAATTCCCCAACCTGCGGTTGCTCTGGGCCCTCCTCTGCCTCCTCCTGACCCCTGATCCCTGATTCCTGACCCAAAAACCCCTGCCGGTCATCCCACATCCCCGCCGCCTTGGCGGGCATCAGCTTATCCATGAAGTGCAGGTCAGAGAAGGCGTCCTTACCGTAGACCACCTGGCCCTTGTAAGTGCGCTGGCAGTCGTCGTTGACGAACTTGGGGGTGAGGGCGGCCCCCCCCAGGATCACGGGCACGGTGATGCCCTCTTCGTTAAAGGTTTCCAGGTTGTCCTTCATGAAAGCGGTGGATTTCACCAGCAGCCCACTCATGGCGATGCAATCGGCATTGTGCTCCCGATAGGCCTGAATGATGGTTTCCACGGGCTGTTTAATGCCCAGGTTAATCACCCGGTAGCCATTGTTGGAGAGGATGATATCCACTAGGTTCTTACCAATGTCGTGGACATCCCCCTTCACGGTGGCAATGATAAAGGTGCCCTTACCGCTGCCATTGCTGTCGCTTTTTTCCATGAAGGGTTCCAGGTAGGCCACCGCCGCCTTCATGGTTTGGGCCGATTGCAGCACAAAGGGCAGCTGCATCTGGCCGGAGCCAAACAGCTCCCCTACCACCTTCATGCCATCTAGCAAAAAGGTGTTAATGATGTCCAGGGGGGGGTAGCTCTCCAGGGCGCTGGCCAGGGCCTCCTCCAGGCCAATCCGCTCGCCGTCAATGATGTGTTGCTTGAGGCGATCTTCGATGGGCAGGTCCTTGGCGATCGCGGCTTTTTGCTTAAGGCTCTTGCCCTCAAACAGGGTGGTGAGTTTGGTGAGGGGGTCGTAGGTGACAATGTCGCCGTCGTACTGGCGGCGATCGTAAATCAGATCCCGACAGACCTGCTGGTGTTCCGGATCAATCTTAGCCAGGGGTAAGATCTTAGCCGCACTGACAATCGCCCCATCCAGCCCGACCTGCATGGCCTCGTGGAGAAACACCGAGTTGAGGGTGACCCGGGCGACAGGGTTGAGACCAAAGGAAATGTTGGACACCCCCAGCATAATGTGGCACCCGGGCAGGTTCTCCCGAATCATCCGGATCGACTCAATGGTTTCCCGACCATTGACCCGGTCCTCCTCAATCCCCGTGGAGATCGGCAGGGCCAGGGTGTCGAAGAACAATTCCCGAGCGGGGATGCCGTACTCCAGGGCGTCCCGGTAGGCTCGCTGGGCAATCTGGAACTTTTTCTCAGCGCTGCGAGCCATGCCCTCCTCATCAATGGTGCCCACCACCACGCCGGCCCCATACTTTTTAGCCAGCTCCAGCACTTTAAAGAAGCGTTCCTCACCGTCTTCGTAGTTGGTGGAGTTGAGCAGACACTTGCCCCCCGCCACCTTTAGCCCCGCCTCCATCTTCTGCCACTCGGTGGAGTCCAGCATCAGGGGCAGGGTGACATTGGTGACCAGGCGGGACACCAACTCGTGCA
>CAYVMR010000032.1:0-17541 GCA_964452545.1 uncultured bacterium | reverse complement strand
CTAGCTACCAGCCCGCGATCGCAATTCCCTCCAGCCCCCTAATGCCAATTTGCTGAGGAATGCGATCGCTACCCCAGCGATCAGCATCCTTTCTTCGCCCCAGTCTGGGATCCTCCTGGCCACCCATTCTCTGTCCCCAGAACAGATCACCTCTGGCTTGGGTGGCCCGACCTGGCAAAAACTCAGATGTACCCATTTGTCCCCAAATAGGTACTAAGCTGATCTCAGCCATTCTTAGGTTTTCTCTCCTAAGCACCGGTCCAACTTTTTGCTAGAACCCTTGATCTATAAGCCTTTGGGCCGCAGATAATTGGATAAACATAGCTCAAGGATATAGTGGATCCCAAATTCCTAAATATTAAGAACGCTTAAGAAAGTGTACTTGATAGTGTCCGAATAGTTTGTTTTCGGCCTTTTTTCTCACCTATAGCTTAAGCAAACAATGTCCATTATTTATTGGTACGAAACTGGTACACACAAATAGTACACAAGCCGGAAAAACCTTTAATAGCAGGACTTTTGTAATAGTACACTGTCACTTTGGGGTAGTGGGGGTCGTGGGTTCAAATCCCGCCGCTCCGATAGGCTGAAACCTCCCAGTAATGGGGGGTTTCACTGTTTCAGGGGATAGTCGAGACCGATTTATCTAGACTTGCAATGACCCTGGACCAATGCTCAACAGACGGCTCGAGAAGCTCTGCTGAACGTCATCTGTTCATGGTCCCTGACGATTTCCAGGCGTAGGCAAGAAGTCCTAGATACCAGTGCCATTAAAGAACTCTTCGATCGCCCGATCCTCTAAACGACAATGGGCTAGGGAGGAAGGCTCTAGCCTCGCCCCCACCAGCTGGGGCTGAGCGAGCGGCTGGGATAGGGTATTAACCTGCTCCTCCAAGGCTTCGATGCGATCCACCAGGGCCCGAATGACCTGGGCCTCTGAATCGGGCAAACGGCCATGTTCAAGAGGCTCTGGGCGATCGCTAGGACGATAAACTACCCGGCCAGGCACCCCCACAACGGTGCAGTCAGAGGGCACCTCCCGGAGTACAACTGAGCCAGCCCCAATGCGAACATTGTGACCAATTTGAATATTGCCGAGCACCTTGGCCCCAGCCCCAACCACCACGTTGTCGCCCAAGGTGGGATGCCGTTTGCCAATCTCTTTGCCGGTGCCCCCCAGGGTAACACCTTGATAAATCAGGGCATAGTCACCGATAATGGCGGTTTCCCCAATCACTACCCCCATGCCATGGTCGATAAAGACCCCAGACCCAATGGTAGCCCCGGGGTGAATCTCAATGCCGGTTAACATCCTAGCCAGATGGGATAGAAGTCGTGGCACCAGCGGTAGGCCAAGATGCCATAACCAATGGCTGAGGCGGTGGACGACGAGGGCGTGAAAGCCAGGATAGCAGGTCAGCACCTCTAACCAGTGGCGGGCGGCGGGATCGCGATCGAACACAATTCGAAAATCTGCGATCAATGTTTTAAGCACGGCTTTTTGAAAAGGGGGTCGGGTGTGCATTCCTATCCTAGCGTGAGAGGGGTGGGCTTGCCATGGCTAGGGACTGACCGTTAAGGAGTAGCTGTAACGTTGCCCCTGATGGTGAGCCCCCACCCAGATCCGATAGCGGCCGGCCAACCAACCGCTGTCGATAATTTGAGCATCACGGTTGCGGCGATCGCTATCCTCCCCGCAACGAATCACCTCATCAGTCGGACCTTGCACCACCAGAGTGGTGTCGTTGCCCCCGCTATTTACCTGAAAGGTCAGCTGATCGAAGTCGTCCTGGAGGATGAGATCATGATCTGGGTTAATATCCGCAAAACCACTACAGAGATAGCCATGGCGATCTCGGCGAGCCAGATTGGTCAGGGCCCAAAACCCCACGGTCGAGCCATTTACCGTCCCTCGGGGTTGGGCTTGGGAAATCACTATTTCACCAGAATTGGGTGATTCAGCCCTCCCCGCTAAATTTTGAACTACCCCCAGGAGGATCAGCCCCACTGTGGCTAAACGCAACTTCATCACGATGGTTGTCACCGACAAGCAACCTCCACCCGTTGAAGAGGGTTGACTAGGTCCATAGTTGGCCAGGTTGGTAACATTATTAAGCGTAATCACTGAGGACGACGGGGAAAAGTCGAAACTATCCTATTGAGGACATAGAAGGTTGTATGGTCATCGTTATATTCATCACCCTGGCGGCGTTGACGGTCTACCTCACCCTTGGGGGAATCCTGATCCTAGGCAGCCTGAAAAGTCTGCTTCTATCCCTGGTGCCGGGGAGTTTACTGCTCATGGGCGTGCTGTTAATCGCCTGGTTAATGCACGACTAACTGTCAATGCTGCCATAGAGCTCAGCCACTGGACGAGTGCCGGGGAGGGAGGCTGGCTTCGCCTCATGGGTTTGAATGTAACCGGTGTAGTAAGCCCCAGGCTCGATTTCTATTGAGCCTGCAACAATATCTCCCTCAATGCGAGCGGTACGGCTGAGGGTCAGTTTGTCTCTGACGGCAATCTTAGTTGCTTTTACCACCCCCTGAACCACCATGTCGTGGGCATTTACCGTATCCCCTTCGATCAATCCGGTCTGAGAAATTTCCAGGCGGCCGGCGACGTTCACCGCACCATGTAGAATCCCATCGATTCGAACGATTCCTTCAGCCTGGAGTATGCCTTCAAACTCTGTCCGTTGCCCCAGATAAGTCAGTAGAGGCGCTGATTTCCGTCCAAACATAGGTAACCCACTCCCAAAAACTATCCGAACCTATCGTCTAGTAGACAGCCATAGCTAACCGTGGCTATCAACCCCTCTAGTCCCCATCGTACCGCTGAGATGACGTCAAGAAGTTGAGGTCATCTACATTAGTCAAACCAGAGTCAAAGTTCTCAATCTTGAGACGACCGGACAACGCACCCGAAAGTTGATATTTTAGTTCCTCCTAGAGGCTTCTCTAGCATACCCCATCTAGTCAGCCGCCCCAGTCCCTGATATCCCTGGGGAAATGTATGATAGTAGCCTCAGGCTGAGCAGAGCTAGTTTTACAAATAGCTTCGGATGCATCGGATTCTTTCCGGGAGATAGCCTTGCCGATCGCAAAACCGAAGAAAATTTTAAGATTCCCCCTATCTTTGGAAATACTGGGGATCAATATAAATACTATCTAAGCACCCTAAGATTTTAGAACTTTCAGGTTTAATCCTGTGGCGGTGGGTACCGGTTCGGCCTTGTCTCTGACCTGGCCACAACCCTAGGCAGGGTTTGGTATCTCTGTTAGCAACAGTCAATCATACCCCCCTTTAACTCCCGGAGTCAGGATTTAGGGTTGATAGATAGTCGATTGATATCAGGGCCAATTATCCCAACTGCTGAGGACTCCTCCAATGACCGTCATCACCCCCTATCCTGACCTGCAAGGCACCCTATCCTGTTTCCAGAGCGTTGATGTTGACTCTCGGCTGAGGGTGCTATGGCGAGCCTATCAAAGCTTGGGGCAAACCTTCGCCGCCAGCCCTCCAGTAGCGCTGTTCTCCCAATCGGTACAGTTCTTAATTAAGCAGCTCAATTTGGTCCCTCAAGAGGAGCAACTGGCCATTTTGCAAGATATCCTAGGGGGAGCCGATACTCGTTTTACCCGGGCCTACAATGCTCTGAATGGCAATATGAAGCTGGCTTTCTGGCATCGGTTATTTCATAGTCGTCAGTTAGAGGGTCTGGCCTATGGTCAACTATCTCCCCCTAGCCAGGTCTTGCTAACTCGGCTCAGTCGGATGGGGCTAAACGAGCGGCTAAACTTTTTGCGGCAGGCTCTATCCTAGCCGCTGAGGCGCCGGAGTAAGGTGGCTGGGTAATGGCCTTAATTTGGGTTGATCAATTGACCAAACGCTATCGGGTGGCTAGCAAGTCGGCTGGCTTCGGGGGTACGGTGGGTCATTTTCTACGCCGTCAATACCGGACGGTGGAAGCCGTTAAGGCGGTTTCTTTCAGCATTGAGGCGGGAGAGATCGTCGGGTTTTTGGGACCCAATGGGGCAGGCAAGACCACCACCCTCAAAATGTTGACGGGGCTGATCCATCCCTCCGCTGGCATGGTGCGGGTGGCGGATCATATTCCCTTTCGGCGGGAACGTGCCTTTCTGCAAACTATTACCTTAGTGATGGGGCAGAAGCAACAGTTGCTCTGGGACTTACCAGCCCTAGATTCCCTGCGCATCAATGCGGCTATCTATGGGCTCAGCGATCGCACCTTTCGCGATCGGGTGGAGGAACTGGCGGCTATGCTGGATCTGCGGGCTCAGCTCAGCCAGCCGGTTCGTAAACTCTCCCTGGGAGAGCGGATGAAGGCGGAAATGATGGCGGCACTGCTCCATCGCCCCCAGGTGCTTTTCCTAGATGAGCCCACCCTGGGCCTCGATGTTAACGCCCAGGTGGCGGTGCGGAACTTTTTGCGGGACTACAATCAGCGCTACCAGGCCACCATTCTCCTCACCAGCCACTACATGGCCGATATTACTGCCCTATGTCGGCGAGTGCTGCTGATTCACCAAGGTCAGTTAATCTACGACGGCGGCCTCGACCAACTCCTAGATCGGTTTGCCCCCTATCGGGAGGTGAAATTAGAACTGGCCACCGCCGCCGATGCCGAGCTGCTTAGGGCCTACGGCGAGCTGGAAAGTCTGGAGGGCTGTAGCGCTAGTCTGATCGTTCGCCGCGACCAGCTTACCCAGACCGTCAGCCACCTGTTAGCTAATCTGGATATTCAAGACCTGACCGTGACGGATCCACCGGTGGAGGAGGTGATCGGTCGCGTGTTTCAGTCGGGCACGACGGTGCCAGGCCCTTAGGACCTCCCCCCGAACCTCATACTCGGAGGCCAAAGTAGGTGAGAACCAGATCCACCGTACCGGAGTTGATCACCTCGTGACACTCCCCCGGCTCGACGGCCACGCAGGTACCCGGGCTGAGGTCATAGGGAACTCCGTCGATGGTGATTATCCCCTGGCCCGCCTCCACCCAGAAAACCTCCACCATGTCGGGGTGACTGTGGCCTGGGGCCACCTGTTGGGGGCGAAAGCAAGCCTGGGAAAAGTTGGTTAAACCGGGTAGATCCCCAGGACGCAGCAGTACCCGTTTCTTAATGGCAGGGTTATGAGAGACGGGGGCTTCGGCGGTTTGATCGAGGCGAACGTGTTTCATGGGCTGGTGGGTTAAGGATGGGATCAGGGCTGTTACCAGAGGCGGCATTGGCCCTGGTGTCGCAGTAGGTGATCACAAAGCACCAGGGCCATCATGGCTTCCACCATGGGGACAGCTCGGGGTAAAACACAGGGATCATGGCGGCCTTTGGCGGCTAGGACTGTCGCTTCACCGCTACTCGTCACGGTATTTTGAGCCTTACGGATGGTGGCAGTGGGTTTAAAAGCGACCCGTATAATAATGTTTTCTCCGTTACTGATGCCCCCCTGGGTACCGCCGGAACGATTGGTTCGGGTCCGTAGGGTGCCCGTAGCGTCAGTATAAAACTCATCGTTATGCTGGCTGCCGGTGAGGAGGGTGCCAGCAAACCCTGAGCCGATCTCAAACCCTTTGCTGGCCGGCAAGGACATCATCCCCTTAGCCAGGTCGGCTTCCAGTTTGTCAAATACCGGGGCTCCCAGGCCCACGGGCACTTGGCGAGCTACGCACTCTACAACGCCGCCGATCGAGTCCCCCTGATCCCGCACTGCCTCAATCCGATTGATCATACGCTGGGCGGCTTCGGGGTCAGGGCAGCGAACGATGGTACTCTCCACCTGATCGAGACGGACCTGGTTTGCCTGAATGTTGGCTTCAATGTCCTGGATGCGCTGGACGTAGCCAATGATTTTGACCCCAGCCACTCGCTCCAAAACTTTTTTGGCGATCGCCCCCGCCGCCACTCGACCAATGGTTTCCCGGGCAGAGGACCGCCCTCCCCCTTGGTAGTTGCGAATGCCATACTTGGCGTCGTAGGTGGCGTCAGCATGGGATGGCCGATAGGTGGAGGCCATTTGGTTGTAATCCTGGGGACGGGTATCCTGGTTGCGGACTAGGATGGAGATCGGGGTACCCAGGGTTTGACCATCAAACACACCGGATAGAATTTCGCAGCGGTCCTGCTCCTGACGGGGGGTAGTGATTTTACTCTGACCAGGGCGACGCCGATCAAGCTCCGACTGAATGTCTTCAACCTGAAGATCGAGCCGAGGTGGGCAGCCGTCGACCACCACCCCAACCCCACCGCCATGGGATTCGCCAAAGGTGGTGACCCGAAATACGTGTCCAAAGGTATTACCCATAAACCAGCGCCATTCAACATTACGGTTTATTGATCCTACCCTGTCTCTCTCCTGGGGGGAGAGATTTTATCACTTTGGCCAGAACAATTCGGACAACGTTGTTCGACCTAAGCAACGGCTGAGGCGGTGTTCTGGCTCGCCCCATGCAACTAGCCCTAGCAAGGGACTCGGCCCCGTTGCCTGGATCTACGACTATATCGATATGGCAATGGTTGGGCTCGAGATCGGTCAGGGGCTGACTCCTCCCTTAAGGCCTGACAGCCAGTGGGCTATCATCCATCTTTAAATAGTGGCGCGGGTTAACCGGCTGCCCCTGGCGGTAGATACCGTAGTGGAGATGGGGTCCCGAGGAACGACCAGTATTCCCCAGGTAACCTACCACGTTTCCCCGTTTTACCCAGTCCCCGGGCTGTACTACCGTGCGGGAGAGATGGGCATAAAGAGTGGTATAACCATAGCCATGGTTAATCTTGATGTGGTTACCGTAGCCCCTTTCATATTCAGCTAGGGCCACAGTGCCATCAGCGGTAGCCAAAACTGGCTTCCCAATAGGGCCAGCAAAATCTATACCCTCATGGATTTCATAATCAAGGCCGCCAAAGGGGCTAGGGCGTAGACCAAACTCCGACGACACCTGCAAAGCACCCATGATGGGCTTGCCCTGGGGAAAGGCAGCCTGCCGCTTTACCTCTGAGGCCAGGGTAGCTTCCAGATTAGGCTTCACCGCGTTGGCTAGGACGGTCTCGAGACTGTCCATCCTGGTTTTGCTTAAATTAAGAATCATCTCAACCGAGGCGACCTTCGATAGACCACCCTGGGGGCTGGAAGGATCATCGGAGTCCCTCACATCCGGGACAGCGCTTTCCGTAGAGAGGCCCGCTCGGCTCTTGAGTTCTTCAACATCATCGGTAATCGCCTGCAAGTCGGTCAGCACTTGATTGGCCTGATCGGATAGAACTTCATGCTCCTGGACGAGGCGCTGATTATGACGAGTCAGATAGCTAATCCAGAGGCCGGGCAGTCCCAGTCCTAAAATCATCCCCAGGATGAGAGAGGCAGGCCTGAAGGTAATGCTTCTGGGATTGCGGCCGGTGGCCGTAATCAGGATGATATGGGGCTGGAGAAAAAAACGAAGCATGGTTAAACCAACAGCAACCAACGTGTGTTCAAGAGGTAGATAATATAATTAATTAGGTATGATTACAAATGGTTTGAACAGCACTCAGATAGCTATAAATTATACGGGGATCATTGCTTTTAGACAATTTACCCTGGAACTTAGAGTAGATAAATAGTATAGAGAAACCGATGACAATGATCTAGAATAGGTAGCAAATCATACCGTGGTCGACATCGGTGTCAAGCCTCCTCAGGGGACAACCATGGTGATTAGGAGGCAGGATGCCAGATTGGGGGGCTATTGACTGTCCTGCAAAGCTGGAGAAATGGGTTTCTGTAACTATCCCTGAGTAACAGAGTGGAAATGATATGGAGCCCCCCGTACCAGGTGGCTTGACTAAGGTAGCTACTTTTAGGGAAAAATCCGAGTATTCACTGAGGCGTTTCCACAAAGGGAAAATTATCTAGGGAGACTGTTAAGCCGCTGATCAACCCACTGGCGAGCTTTGTATATCGCTTCCCGTCGATTGAAGACGCAGGGCACGGCGATCGCCGTGCCCCAGTCATGGTCAGCCCAAACCGAGAATACCGTCAGACCGTTTTCCTCACTTCTTTCTATCGCTAACTGAAACCCCCGATAGGTAAAAGCCATCATCACATGGGGGTAGTCAGGCTCGGAAAATACCATAGTAGTTAACCGTCACAATAGGACAATGAACCCCGGGGAGATGGGCATGGGACCCTCCATCGACCTAGGGATCAGGTCTGTGGCTTAATGCCACGGACCCAATCAAGTTATGGTCTAGGCAGCCGCCAGGTTATGGGCCGCAAAGTCCCAATTCACCAGGTGATTTAAGAAGTTATCAATATAGTCCGGGCGACGATTTTGGTAGTCCAGGTAGTAGGCATGTTCCCAGACATCCATCGTCAATAGGGGCACCTGCCCGGCGGTGAGGGGACAGTCAGCATTAGCAGTTTTAGTGACTTTTAAGTGGTCATCCGCTAGCACCAGCCAGGCCCAGCCACTGCCAAATTGGCTAGCCCCTGCGGCTTTAAAGGCGTTGACCAAGTCCCCAAAACTACCGAAGTCAGCCTTGATCCGATCCAGCAGGGGCCCTGAGGGCTCACCGCCCCCCTGAGGCTTCATCGAGTTCCAGTAAAAACTATGGTTCCAGGCCTGGGCGGCATTATTAAAAACGCCTTGCAAGGCGGTATCGCCAGCAATGGTTTGAATGACCACCTCAATCGGATGGTCACTGTGGGGGGTACCCTGGACCGCCTCGTTGTACTTGTTCACGTAGGTGGCATGGTGCTTATCGTGGTGAAACTCCAGAGTAGACCTGGAAATGTAGGGTTCCAGGGCATCGTAGGCGTAGGGGAGGGGAGGCAGGCTGTAGGACATGGGGGACTCTCTCGTGCAACCCTTGGATCATAAAGGATGCCCTGAGTGGGGGCTATCCCCGCCTGGGGCATCGACCTAGCGCTGTTTTAATCCGGGTGAGCTGTGGGGAAAAGCGGTGCGTGTCTCACCTGAGCGGTTATAGTGAAACTGACGGCTAGCCGGTACCGGGGATTGCGATGTTTAATTTGGGTTGGACTGAAGTTGTTCTGGTGATTGGGGTGGCCTTGCTAATTTTCGGCCCCAAGAAAATTCCTCAACTAGGCAGTGCTCTGGGTAAAACCCTCCGGGGCTTTAAAGAGGAAATCAGGTCAGGAGCTGAGTTAGATTCAGCTTCGGAATCCTACGATGATGCTGAGGATGCGGATGTTTATCGTTAGGTTCTAGAAGGCTAAGTTACCGGCTTAGCCCAGGCCAACGGGGCTAGCTTCGTCCTGAACACTAGTCGAACCAGCTGCGCCAGAGCGCCTATCTAGCCTTCACCTTCACCGATCAGCTCTACCATAACCGTTCTGGCCAACGTTATCATTATCTGCCATGGGGAAATTCTGGAAGTATACCCTGGCCAGCTTCACTGGCTCCCTGTTATTTTTTTTGTTGCTCGGATTCTGGCTGACCCTGGGGGCCCTCGGTCTGGCCGGCCTCTTGACCACGGGGCTACTGAAGGGAGCCGGGGGACCTGGCCTGGTAAAAAATACGGTCCTGGTCTATGACCTGTCCACCATCATTGCAGATACCCCCACCCCCCTGGATTGGGGGGCGGCCCTGTTGGGCGGGGCGCCCCAAACCCAACTTTCCCTCTATCAGGCGGTGACGGCTCTGGAGCGGGCTGCTGAGGACGATCGCATTGTTGCTCTCTACCTGAAGGGCGGTGACGCTGGTCTAGGGATGGGGTGGGCTAACCAGATGGATGTGTACCAAGCGATCGCCGCCTTCAAGGCCACGGGCAAACCGATTCTGGCCTACGACAGTCGCTGGAGCGAGCGTGAATATTATTTCGCCTCCCTGGCTGACCCTCTCTACCTCCATCCCCTGGGAGAGGTGGAAATGAACGGCCTCTACGCCGAAACCATGTATCAGGCTAAGGCCCTGGAAAAGCTGGGAGTAGGAGTCCAGGTGACCCGGGTGGGCAAGTACAAATCCGCGGTGGAGCCCTTCCTCCGAGATAGTATGAGTCCGGAGGAGCGCAACCAAGCCCAGCGGCTGCTACAGGACCTCTGGCAAGATCTGATCACAACGGCAGCGGCCGGCAGATCCCAGCCACCCCAGCAGATCCAAGCCATTGCTGATAACCAGGGGCTACTATTTGGCCCCGACGCCCAGTCCGCCCAGTTGGTGGACGCGTTAGCCTACGAAGGTGAGGTAATCAACGCCCTACAGCAGATCACCGGTAACCCGGCGGACCCTGATCAGGATAGTGATTTGTCCCCAGGGGAGGACTCCCAGTCTTTTCCCAAAATTACGCTGTCCGCCTATGCCCGCACAGTTACTTCCCCCCGCACCCAGGGTAACCCTGACCAGCAGGTAGCCCTGGTTTATGCCGAAGGGACTATCGTTGATGGTGCAAGCAGCCCCCCCTGGGGGCAAACCGGCGTCATCGCCGGCGATAGTCTGGCCCGTCGCCTGCGGAAACTGCGACAGACTCCGGAGGTGAAGGCCGTGGTCTTGCGAGTCAATAGCCCCGGCGGCAGTGCCACCGCATCCGAGGTGGTGGCGCGGGAGGTGAGGTTGCTGCAGGATGCCGGTAAACCGGTGGTGGTATCCATGGGAAATGTGGCGGCCTCAGGCGGCTACTGGATCGCCACCAGTGCCGATTTAATCTTTGCCCAACCCTCCACCATTACCGGGTCGATTGGGGTCTTTAGTCTATTTCTAAATCTGCAAGAACTGGGCAACAATCTTGGGGTGCGCTGGGATGGCGTTAAAACCGCTGCTCTAGCAGATATTAGCTCCACTACCCGACCCAAGACCCCGACCGAACTGGCAATTTTACAGGGTACGGTAGATCATATTTATGAGGTGTTTCTAGATCGGGTAGCCCAGGGTCGAAATCTGCCCCCCGCTAAGGTGGCGGAAGTTGCCCAGGGCCGGGTGTGGTCTGGGCAAACCGCTCAGGAATTAGGGCTGGTGGATGAGCTAGGAGGGTTGGAGATGGCCCTGACCAAGGCGGCTGACCTGGCCGACCTGGGGGATGACTGGCGACTATACCAATATCCTGAACCCGATGACTGGGGACGCTTTCTATTTGATCTCACGGCAGCGCTTAAAACCCGGGTGAGCGCTACCGATCCCCTGCGCTATCAGCTGGATCGGTTCCTAACGGATTTGACCCTGATCAAAACCCTCAATGATCCCCGGGGCATCTACCTGCTGATGCCCCACCAATGGAAAGTCGAATAGAGAAGTCCCCTAGGCGGCGAGATGGCGAGACACCACGCCGGTAATATGGGCTATCCAGTAATCCACCATGGTGGCCTGGCTGGCCTCCACCATCACCCGGATAACGGGTTCTGTACCAGAGGGACGCACCAACACCCGACCCTCATTGCCCATGGCTTGTTCAGCGGTGGTAATGGCCTGGTTCACGGCCTCACAATCCTGCCAATGCAGGCGGCGATCGCGGTCAATCACCTGGACATTCTGTAACCGTTGGGGATAGGTCTGGAAGCTCTGATCTAGAAGGTTGGCCAGGGACCCCCCCAGGCTCTGCACTAGGGCCGCCAGGTGTAGGGCGGTGAGCAGCCCATCTCCGGTCAAACTGTAGTGATGGCAAAGAATGTGGCCAGACTGTTCTCCCCCCAACTTGGCACCCCGTTTAACCATTTCGGCATGGACGTGTTGATCACCGACCCTGGTGCGCACCAGGGTGCCCCCCAGTTTTTCCCAGGCTCGCTCAAAGCCCAGATTGGCCATGACGGTGGAAATCAGGGTGTGGTTAGGCAGGCGTCCCTGCTCCTGCAGGTACTTACCCCAAAAATAAAGGATGTAATCCCCATCCACCACCCGACCGGCACCATCAACCGCCATCACCCGGTCGGCATCGCCATCAAAGGCGAAACCCAGGTCAGCCCGGTGGGCTTGCACTGCCGCCTTGAGGGGCTCCAGGTGGGTAGAACCGCAGTGAACATTGATGCGATCGCCATCGGGTTGATCATGCAGGGTAATCACCCGAGCCCCGGTGGCCCTAAACACCTCTTCGCCGAGACGGGTAGCGGAGCCCCAGGCCAAATCCAGCACCACCGTCATACCCCCTAAATCAAGGCCTGGTAACAGAGGGTCTTGCAAAAAGCTAGCGTAGCGGTTGACTAACTCTGGACGGTAGTAGCATTGGCCCCAGGTAGTATTAGTAGGTATCTGCAGATCGGTGGCCTGGCCCCGCAGGGCTGATTCAATGCTGGCCTGTAGGGGAGTGGCCAACTTGGTGCCATCGCTGCCGAAAAATTTGATGCCATTATCCTGGGGGGGGTTGTGGCTAGCGGAAATCATGATTCCCCCCAGGGCCTGGCAGGACTCCGCCAGGTAGGCCACGGCGGGAGTGGGGCACAGCCCCACCTGCCAGACATCGAGCCCAGCGGAGGTGAGTCCGGCGGACAGGGCCGTAGCTAGCATATGGCCAGAGTTACGAGAATCTTGCCCCACCACCACTGGCCCATGGTCTAACCCTGCAGCCCGCAGCACCTGGCCAGCCCAGAAGCCAATCTCCATGGCCAGGGGGGCGGTCAACAATTCACCCGCCTTGCCCCGAATACCATCGGTGCCGAACAGGGGAGCGGCCGGTAAGTTTAGACTGGTCAGCCCGCTGGCAAACGCCTGAGCCCGATTGTCAGGGCCAGTACCCTGGGGGGCAGAGTTACCCCGATTCACTGAAGCATTAAGCATAATCTATAGTCCTCATCACACACACTCACCCTGGAGGATACCATCTCTGTCCTAGAATGAATTCGAACCGCTTGGCCAGTCACGTTCCCCATGGATGCTAATCCCTCCTCCGTTCCGACCCTTGTCACCGCCATCACCACCTTTAACCGAGGAAACTTCTATGACTGCCATGACCAGCTAGAGGCCCTGTGGATGGTGGCAGATCCTGTGGATAAGCCCTTTTACCAGGGTCTGTTGCAAGTTGCCGTGGGCTTTTATCACCTGGGCAACCAGAACTGGCGGGGAGCCGCGATTTTGCTGGGAGAGGGAGTGAATCGGTTACGCCCCTTTGCCCCCCACTACCAGGAGATCCCGGTTGATTCGCTGATTGATTGTGGCTGGAGTTGGCTGCAGGCTCTCCAGCAGACTGGCCCAGAGATGGTGACCCCCTTGAGCCAGGCCCTCAATCAGGCGTTTGCCCTGGGGAACCGCCCCCAGTCCCTCGACCTAACGGTTAACGATCAAAAATTTTCCCTTGCCTTGCCGTGGATTGGTGGCCTATTGGCGAATCCCCAGGATTAACACCTGGGTTCTCAAAGTACCCACAACCGGGCGGCTTATACCACGATCTAGTTTCACCATGCTCTACCCTCAAATCCGAGGGTAGCCAGACAGGGGTCAGATAGCCTGATTTATCAATCCTTGGTCGGCTCTATTGACCGCAACCAAGGTGATGAACATAGTTAGCGCCTAGGGGACATGGAACAAGAAATAATACAGCATCTCCGTAAAAACACATAGGCATTATCCCGCCATAACAGTCTGGAGGTAAAGTGTGATGGGTCGTCTTTACCAAAGCTACACGGAAACTCACCCCATCGACGGTGCTCTGGGGACATTGACGGCCTGCAGACCAACACTTCCTGTTAGGATGGTGGGCAGGTCCTGGCCTTTGTCGCGATTGATTACGCCATCCAAGATATGCAGATTTATCTTGACTACAGTGCCACCACGCCGCCCCGGCCAGAGGTGATCGATGTGGTGCAGCGAGTCATGCAGGAGCACTGGGGTAACCCCTCCAGCCTTCACCAATGGGGCAATCGGGCCGCCATGGTGTTAGAGCAATCGCGCCTGCAGGTGGCCGAGTTAATCAAGGCCCCCGCCGAGGCGATTATTTTTACCGCTGGTGGCACCGAGGCGGATAACCTGGCCCTCCAGGGAGTGGCTGGCAGCCACCCGCGGCCCCAGCATTTAATTATTTCCGCTGTCGAGCATGCCGCCATCGCCCGCCCGGCCCGCCAGTTGGAGGAATCCGGCTGGCAGGTGACCCGTCTGCCGGTGGATGGCTATGGACGGGTCTCGCCCCAGGTGCTCCGTCAGGCCCTGCGCGACGACACGGTGTTGGTTTCGATCATCTACGGCCAAAGTGAGGTGGGTACCCTGCAGGATATCCAGAGCTTGGGTCAAATGGTCCGGGACCACGGCGCCCTCTTCCATACCGATGCGGTCCAGGTGGCGGGGCGGTTGCCCCTGGATGTGCAAACCCTGCCGGTGGATTTGCTTTCCCTATCCAGCCATAAAATCTATGGCCCCCAGGGGGTGGGGGCGCTTTACCAGCGACCCGGAGTCAACCTGGTCCCCGTCATTACAGGGGGGGGGCAGGAGGCGGGGCGACGCTCTGGCACCGAGGCGTTACCCAACATTGCTGGTTTTGGGGTGGCGGCGGCCCTGGCCAACCAGGACATGCCGGGGGAAACCTGCCGGTTGATTGGTCTGCGCGATCGCCTGGTGGCCCAACTGGCCGATCTACCCTACCTGAAATTGACCGGCCATCCTCAGCACCGTTTACCCCACCACGTCAGCTTTTGCCTCACCACCGCCGACGGTGAGCGGGTGAATGGTAAGACCCTGGTCCGACAGATGAACCTAGCGGGGATCGGGATTAGTGCTGGGGCGGCCTGCCAGAGCGGCGTCCTCAACCCCAGTCCGATTTTGCTGGCGATGGGTTATGGCGATCGCCAAGCTAAGTGCGGTATTCGCCTCACCCTGGGCCGCCAAACCACCGACCATGACATTGATTGGACCGCCCTGGCACTGCGGCAGGTGCTACAGCGCTGCCTGGAGCCCCTGGCCCTATCCCAGACTTAACCCCTTGTTTTAATTCCATTTGGACCCCTACCATGACCGCCCTACCCAATAGTTTAGAAGAGGCCATCCACCAGGCCCGGGCTGCCGTTAGTGCCGCCGTCACCGCCGGGGTCCCCCGAATGACGGTGGAATTGGTTGATCCGGAGTTGAAGGGCATGCCCGTGGCGCAGCAATTTTACCCGGTCCTGCAGGAACTGGGGTTAGCCTTTAAAGTTTACTTTCCCGATGCGGGGGCGGCGGCCCTGGCCCGGCGGGACTGGGGTAACCCAGGCTTTGTGATCCGGGGTGTGGATGAGTTAGGCGGTCAGGTAGAGCCGGCGGACCAGCTCTACTTGTTTGTCGAGCCCTCCGCCGTTGAAGTCAGCCAAGTGGAGGAGATCTGCAACCTAGCGGGCGATCGCTGGATTGTCATGCTCAACCCCAAACTCGAGGATGTCGCCACCATCGGCATTGGCTATGCTGGTCGGCAACTGCGAGAACGGTTTCTGAGCACCCTTGAGCCCGTCTATTACCTGCGACCGATGGAGACCGCCGTCCTGATGCGGGCCTACCCAGCCCCCTGGCAACTCTGGCAACCAACCCCAGAGGCCGGCTACCAACTGGCGGCGGAGTTCCCGCAACGGCCTTCTGGGGAGGCCATTGACCGGGTGCTGCTGGCGGAGGCAACGCAGGGGGGTAGCGGGCCAACGGCGGTGCCCCCCCCTCGACGGGGCGGGTTTTTATCCGAATTGCAGAGCTTTATCCGGGCCCTAACCCAATAGTTGAGAGCGTCATAGAACCCTGACCACGGGCAGGACAGTAACACAGCGCTTGACCCAGGCCATTTCTGACCTGATTAGGGTTCCAGTCCATCTTAAGCCTGGGTTGATCGACCAAAACACCTTGACAACTCTTAGGATTGGTTCCCCACCAGAGCTAAAATTAAACGTTGATCGATTGCTTATTTACGCCTGATTCCCCCTAAGTTCTATGACCTCCTCCATTCGCTTTTTGATGTGCTCTCCCCACTATTACGAAGTGGACTACGTGATTAACCCCTGGATGGAGGGTAATATTCATCGATCTTCCCTGGAGCGTGCCCAGGAGCAATGGCAGCAGCTTTACCAGGTGATCGCCAGTCGTGCCGATGTGGATCTGGTGAAGCCCCAACCCGGTTGGCCCGATATGGTATTTACCGCCAACGCTGGCTTGATCCTGGGGGACCAAGTGGTACTCAGCCGCTTCCTCCACCCTGAGCGCCAGGGGGAGGAACCCTTCTTCCAGGAATGGTTTGAGTCCCAAGGATACAGCGTCCATACTCTGCCAGCGGAACTCCCCTTTGAGGGCGCCGGAGATGCCCTGCTGGACCGGGAAGGACGTTGGCTGTGGGCCGGCTACGGCTTTCGCACCGAGCTCGATGCCCACGCCCTAGTGGCCCAATGGTTGGGTATTGAGGTGCTCTCTCTGCACCTTATGGATGAGCGTTTCTATCATCTAGACACCTGCTTTTGCCCCCTCAGTGGCGGCTACCTGCTCTACTATCCCCCGGCCTTTGATGCCTACTCCAACCGCTTAATTGAGTTACGTGTACCGGTGGAAAAGCGCATCACCATCGATGAACCCGATGCCATCACCTTTGCCTGTAATGCCGTCAACATCAACCATACCGTGATCATGAACCAGGCCAGTGAGGGCCTTAAGGCCCAACTGGCAACCGCTGGATTTGAGGTGGTAGAAACCCCCCTGACGGAGTTCCTCAAGGCCGGGGGAGCCGCGAAATGCCTTACCCTACGGGTTACCGAACCCCTTCACCCAGAGCCCAGTGGCGCCGCGGGCATCGTCAGCCGCACCATCACCCTGAAGGGGCATTTACTCGACTCTGGCTTGGTAAACCGGGCCCTTGACTTGGTGGTGGAAGGCGGCGGCAGCTTTCAAGTGTTGAGATTTGACCTGGGCGAACAGCGTCAAAGTACCTCCACCGCGGAGATTCGAGTCTCTGCCCCCAGCCCTGAGCTGATGGATGAAATCATGGCTCAGTTGATTAACTTGGGGGCCGTAGCCCTACCGGATCAGGAACAGGATGTGCGGTTAGTGACTATTACCCAGGCGGGGGTAGCCCCTGATGACTTTTACAGCTCCACCATTTACCCCACCGAGGTGCGGGTGACGGGGCAATGGGTGCGAGTCCGGCATCAGCGCATGGACGGAGTCATTGCCATCACCTCTAGCGATACCGAGGTGGTGGCGGACTGTAAACTGCTGCGGGACCTGCAGATAGGGGACCGGGTGGTGGTCGGTTATGACGGCATTCGCAGTGTGCGCAGCGCCACCGATCGCACCCGCGCCCCCCAGGAAGAATTTAGTTTCATGGGATCGGGGGTGTCCAGTGAGCGCCGGGTGGAACTGGTGGTTGAACAGGTGGCCTGGGAGCTACGGCGGCTCCGAGACCAGGGCGGCAAGGTGGCGGTAGTGGCCGGTCCAGTGGTGATCCACACCGGCGGCGGCATCCACCTCTCTCGTCTAATTCAAGAGGGCTACGTGCAGGCCCTGCTGGGGGGCAATGCCATTGCTGTCCATGATATTGAACAGGCCCTACTGGGCACCTCCCTGGGGGTGGATATGAAGCAGGGGACCTCGGTGCGGGGTGGCCATCGTCATCACCTGCGGGCGATCAACACCATTCGCCGCTGTGGCAGCATCGCCGAAGCGGTGGAACA
>CAYVMR010000031.1:0-18031 GCA_964452545.1 uncultured bacterium | reverse complement strand
ACTGTCCATGTACCCTCTTTTTTACGCTAGTCCCCCAACCGCTAGATACGCCCCTACCCATCTGGCTAATCATTTGTCAACCTGCGGAATGTAGGTTTAGACATGAATGTTTAGTCGAACTGAGCGGCGTTAGTTAACCGGTGGGCAATAGGGTATCAGCCCTGCCGATTGGCCCCAGGGCTAATGTTAGTTTGCTGCCAATCGGGGCATCCTTAACTTAGTCATTGCTTACGTTTACCCCGGCTAGGGTCGGGGTTTTTTGTATCTAGTCACCGCCCAGCTTAATTAAACCCCTCCGCCTTGCTATCTCGCACCAACAGCAGATCGTGGATGGGGCAGTGGGGAATCGGTTCCTCCGGGTCATGGCGATACCAGACCTGGTGACAGCTGGCCACCGGGCAGCGATAGCGGGGGCTTTCGACCCGGGAGGTGCTGCCCACCAGGGGGGGGTAACCCGACTCTGCTGAGACAGCGCCATCCTCCTGATTTAACGGGTTCTGGCTGGCCATTCTGCTCACCTCCCAAGCGGCGGATATTGATACTGAGATTAGGGTATCCGGTGAGGCGGCGGTTTGCAAAGCCTAATCCCGCTGGTAAAGAATCTGCATAATCCGAGATCCCGGTTCACTGAGGGCATCCCGGGCGATGGTGGCGACCTGGCCCCTGACGCTGGCCCGGTACTCCGCCACCACATCGCCAAAGGCATTGCGCTGGCAGGCCACTAGCTGGCCGGGGTTAACCGGAGCCTGCAGGTCCACCCGCAGATCGAGAAAGCCACCGGTGCGGGAGCGAATGGTCTCAAAGGCGTTGCCCCGGTAGGTGGCGACGGTGGCGCCGGTGCGCCCCAGGGGGCCCGCCACCATGCCGTAATGCTTGCAGAGGTTGAGGGTGCCCTCCACCGCCAGGGCAATTTTGGCTGGGTCAAACCGCCGGGGGCTACCAATCTCCACCGTTAGGGCGGGGATGCCCGCCTGCACTAGGGTGGTCTCCAGGCTGCCCGCCTCGCCGCTGTCGTCCTTCAGTTGCTGCACCGGAAATAGGTCGGCCATTTGGCGGATGGTGGGTTGCCCCAGGTCAGCGTAGATAAATAGGGTAAAGTCACTGCCGGTGGAGATGGTGTGGAAGTCCACCGCCAGGTCCAGGTTGGGCTGTAGCAGCCCCTGCCAGTGCAGGGCGGCGTGGCGGCTGGCGGGGTTGTCGCCGTTGTTATCACCGGGCCAGACCCGATTCATATCCACGGTCAGGCCACCGCCGTAGGCCAGGGGCCAACGGCCCTGGGTGAACTCTAGGGCGGCGCGGGATAGGCCGAGCACGGCGATCGCATCACCGGCCAGGGCGGTGGGGTCCAGGGCCGCCATCACCTGCTGGACCGCCTTCATGGAACTGAGCTCATCGCCGTGGACTCCGGCGATCAGCCCCAACCGCCGGCCTGGCCGTACCCCCCGGGCCACCAGCAGGGGCACGTACCAATGTTGGCCAGTGCCCATGGCCACCCCCTGGAAGAAAAATCGGTGGGTTTGCCCGGCGGCCAGATCGGCCAGGTTGAGGTGACGGATCACCGGTACGCCCTGCAGGGTATCGCCGGTGTAGTCAGTGGGAAGGGCTGGGGTGGTCATGGGTTGAGCCTGGGTAGGGGCTATCGCCAGGCCCCCTAGAAGGGCACGTCCTGGTCGGGGTGGGAGGGTTGGTTAGCGGCGGCCTCGGAGGGGCGCAGCAAGCCCTCCTCCAGCAGCCGATTCAGATCCTCGTCGGGGTCCACCACCTGGCCGTTAAAAAACTGGGCAAAGGTCTTCACGGCCCGGTCAAGGTCACTCAGGGGTGCCGGTAGGGCGGGCGGGCCGGGGGGCCGGGCCGGATCGGGCGCCTCTACCACCGGGCTCGGGGTGGAGCCAGTCGGGCCCGGCGGGATTGCTGGGGCGGATAAGATGGGGGCGGGGCGGGCCGCTGCCGCTGGGGACGGCCCCGGGATGGCCCCGGGGGCCTCAGGCTTTGGGTCGGCTAACACCTCCAGGGAGACCTGCACCTTATGCCCCAGCACCTTTTCAAAGGCCGTGGCAATGTTGTCCACCCGGCCCTGGGCCATCTTAAACAGGGGTGGGGAATTAATCCCAATCCGGGCTACGGCCTGGTCGAGGAACAGGAGGCTGCCCTGTTGTTGCATGAGGGCGCGGGTGCCCAGGGGTTCCAGGACGGCGATCACCCGGGCCCAGATTGGCTCCAGGGGACCCAGATCGCCCCCCTGCGGCGATGGCCCAAGGCCTAGGGAGGAGGGGGGGGCGGGCTCCGCCACCGCCGGCACTGGGGATGGTGGGGTGACCGGGGCGGCGATGGGGGGCGCCGCTGGCACTGGGGATGGTGGGGTGACCGGGCTGGGGGAGAGTAGACCCAGCAGGGTAACCTCTAGCCAGAGACGGGGTTGGGTGGTGTTTTTCACCTGTACCTCGGCGCTGCGCAGGTGTTGTTGCCCCAGCAGCAGGTGCGGCACCTCCACATGGGCGACCAGGGTCTGCATATCGGCCCAGGTGGGGGGGGTGACCGCCACCAGCTCCGGGCGATCGGGGGCGGTTTTGGCGATCAATAAATCCCGGTAAAACCCCGCTAGGTTTTGCAGCACGATCAGGGGTTCCCGACCCCGGTCCATCAGCTGGCGGACCTGGTCAAGCACCGCCGGGCTATCCTCCGCCAGCAGCCGTTGGACTAGGGTCAGCAGGTCCCGTTCTGGCACCGCCCCCACCAGGTCCCACACGGCTTCGGCATTCACCGGCGGCTCTAGCAAACTGAGCTGGTCCAGCAGGCTTTGGGCATCCCGCAGCCCCCCCTGGGAAACCTGGGCCACTAGCCGCAGGGCCGGGTCGTCAATGGCGATCGCCTCGGTGTCGGCGATCGCCCGCAGGTGACCCAGCATCGGCTCCAGGGGAATGCGGCGGTAATCAAATCGCTGACAGCGGGAAATGATGGTGGGCAACACCCGCTGGGGGTCGGTGGTGGCCAGCACAAACACCACCTGCGCCGGCGGCTCCTCCAGGGTTTTGAGCAGGGCGTTAAAGGCGGCGGTGCTGAGCATGTGGCACTCGTCAATCACGTAGACCTTATAGCGACATTGCACCGGGGCAAATTGGGCCCGTTCAATCAGCTCGCGGATATTGTCCACCCCGGTGTTGCTGGCGGCGTCGATCTCAATAAAGTCGAGGGCGGAACCGTTGGTAATGGAGCGACAGGTGGCGCACTGACCACAGGGCTCCGGGGTGGATTGGTCCTGGGCGATGCAATTGAGGGATTTGGCCAAAATCCGCGCACTGGAGGTCTTGCCCGTGCCCCGAGGGCCACAGAAGAGGTAGGCCGGGGCAATTCGGCCCTGACGCAGGGCATTGGTGAGGGTGGTGGCGATCGCATCCTGGCCCACCAATTGGCCAAAGGTCTGGGGGCGATACTTGTGGTGTAGGGGTTCGTAGGCCATAGCACTAAGATACCGCGCCCCCAGCGGAATGGACATGGCGAGAAGGTAGCCAGATAGTCCAGGTCTTGCCCCCCCAGGCCAGGCCCATTGCCTTGCCTATCTATAGACCAGCTCTGGGCCAAGACTCAGGGCCTCAATTGGCGGTGGTGGCGGCGACGGGGAATACCTGCGGCCCGAAGGGAGTTGCAAAAATCTCCACCTCTACTTGGAATACGGTCCGCAGATTCTCGGAGGTAAGCACCGTATGCGGTGGACCGATCGCCCAGAGTTGTCCCTGGTGAAGCATCGCCATGCGATCGCAGTAGCGGGCTGCCAAGTTGATATCATGCAGCACTGTGATGATTGAAAGGGACTGTTGCCGGTTCAATTGCTTGAGCAGTTCTAACAGCTGCAGCTGGTAGTGGATGTCGAGAAATGTGGTTGGTTCATCCAGCAGTAACACCTGGGGATTTTGGGCGAGGGCCAAGGCCAGGAAAGCTCGCTGGCGTTCGCCGCCGGAGAGCTCGGCAACTGGTTGATCGCGATGTTGTTGAATGTCCGTCCATGCCAGGGCTTGATCAACCCGGTGCCGCCCCTCCGCGTCAAGCTCCCACTGCCACCAGGGTTGGTGGGGTGAGCGCCCCAGACTAACTAACTGCTGCACCGTCAACTCGTCGGGGAGGGCCTGCTGTTGGGGTAGCAAGGCCAGCCGCTGGGCCACCGTGGTGGGCGATAGGCTGTGAATATCCCGCCCTGAAAGAATAACGCTGCCCCCCTGGGGCCTAAGGACCCGGCTGAGCAGGCGCAGTAGGGTCGACTTGCCCGATCCATTGGCACCCACCAGGCACAGCCACTCTCCGGGCTCCACCGCCAGGGTGACGGCACTGATGACCGGCCCCTGGCCGTAGCTGCCCGACAGATTGCGGGATTCTAAGGCCATCTCAGCGTCCTCCTGGGATCCTCCTCCTCGCGTCTACCGCCGCCGGGTGGCAATCCCCAGGGTTATCCCCTCAAGGGCCCGCAGCTCATCCATGACCGCCACCACCCGCCCATGGCTGACCGCCTCGTCAGCGTTGATCACCACCACCGACGCTTGGCTAGCCGCCATCAGGTTGCCCACACCAGTTTGGAGGTCTTCCAGGGCAATCACCTCCCGGTTTAAAGCAATCTCCCCCGACTCCCCCACGGTCACGGTAATCCGCGTCTGCCCCTGCAACTCAGCGCTATCCGCCCTGGGCAAATTCACCGGTAGCCCCTCAGAGCGGGAGAGAAACAGACTGGAGATCATAAAGAATGCCAAAATTGCGAAGATCACGTCGATCATCGGCACGATGTTGAGTTCAAAGTCGTCTTCAGGGTCTTCGGGGAGGTAGGGCATGGGGGAGTCGGGGGTGAAGGGTCAAGGCATGGAGGGGTGAAGGGTGGGAGACCAGCAAGATCCCCTGTGCCCACGGCTTCACCTGACAAACGACTCTTCCTGAGGCTGACCCTGCCCTTCATAATGGGTCTCGTAGAGAATTTCAAGCTGGCCACCGTACTCTTGAATTAGGGCCACCTGGCGTTTATAGAGGCCACGAAACAGATTGGCAAATAGCAGCGTGCCGATCGCCACCACCAAGCCTGCCGCCGTAGAGACCAGGGCTTCGCTGATGCCACCGGTCACCGCCCCAGTATTGCTGGTCATGGCGCCCACCTGCAAGGCGGCAAAGGATCGGATCAAGCCCAAAATCGTACCCAGCAACCCCAGCAGCGGAGCGACGCTAATGATGGTGGCAAACACGGTGTTGAATCGACGCAGGTGCGGCAGTTCGGCCTGCATAGCACTGGCCAGGGCCAGGTGAAACTGTCTGGGGCTGGCCCCCTCAATATCTAGGGCCTCAAGGAAAATGCGGGCGATGGGTAAGCTAATGTTCTGTTGTAGTTTAGGGTAGACCTCCTGGGGCAGTTGCCGATAGGTCCGCAGAATATCCTGGATCACCGATCGCTGACGGCGGTTAATCCGTAACCAGAACAGGGAACGCTCGACAACAAGGGCAATCACCAGGATGGAAAACCCCAGCAGGGGCCACATGACGATACCGCCCGCGGCAAACATGGAAGCCATGGATTTTAGTTAAAACTGGATGTCATAAGTACTAACCTCGCTGGGCTCAGTGGGGTCCATCCGTCAGGATGGAGGTATGGGGATGTGGCGCTATGGGCCGTTGTTGAACTGGCAACCAGGGTTCACCCTGGGCAGCCAGATCGGTCACCCCCCGCTGCGGCTTTAGCCCGGGTGTCTCTACCCTACCAAAAACGGTGACCAGATGGCCGAGAGGAGGGAAAACCGACGGCGGCCTAGGCTATCTGGTTACCTCCCTAGGCCGCCTCTAATGCTCATAATGCTAAACCCTGGGCTAACCCGTGATTGATCCCATCCAATGCGGGAGCATGGGGTTTCCTCGTTCCTGGGACCCGCTGGGTTAGGAATCGGGGGGATGGACCTTGGATTTGGTGTGGGCATTGGTGTGGGCAACAGAGCGGCCCATCCGCTTGACTAGGTGTTATGGGGTATCAATTGTATAATATACCTATGATTAAGGCTGTTTTTGACGTTTCCCTGGGCCCGTGTCCATGAGCCTTTCCGAGATCTGTGCCCAACGGCATGAACAGGAGCAAAAACAGTTGAAGCGACTTTTACTGTGGGGGCTGCTGGGTTCCTTGGGTGTGCATGGGGTAGCCCTCAGCCTCAGCCAGTTTAAGCCTTGGCAAGGGGTCACCGATGATTTGATCCCCATTGAGCTGATCGCGGCCGATGGTCTAACCGACCCGGTGCCCGAGGCGTTGTCAGACTCCATCCAGGCTGGCCCTCAAACTCCGACTTCAGCGGCCCCTCCCACCGCTGGACGAGGCGGTGGGAGGGTGCCTCCACCGGCGTCTATGAGGCCTCTGGTAAGGCCGGTTGTCTCAGATAGCCCGAAACCTGGCGAGCCGCCCCAGGCCGCATCAGCCCTAGAAGCATCCCAGGCCAGTGCTGAAGAGGACCGCCTGCCCCGCCCAGCCGTGGCGGTAGAAGCACGCCCAGAGGGGAGTGTTCTAGCCACCGGAGGGGCAGAACCGAGCGCTTCTCAGCCCGAGGGGTTAGGGGATCAGCTGGGTCAGCCCAGTCCCTCGGCAGACCCGCCCAGCAGCGCCGCCCAGGGTGCCCTCCCCCATGGGTCGGCGGGGAATAGCCCCATCGGCGCGACGGCCCCCGCCAACGCTCAGGGCAACGGTGATAGTCAGGGCTCGCGCGCCGTCACCTGTCAAACCTGTGTGCGGCCCAGCTATCCCCAAAGTGCCTTAGACGCTAGGATCGAGGGTCAGCCCATGGTCAGGGTTGAGATTAATCCGGATGGCACGGTCCGCCGCGTCACCTTGACTCGCTCTAGCGGCCATGGGGCGATTGATCGGGCGGCGATCGAGGCCGCGCGAAATTCTCGCTTTCAGCCCATTGCCGGTGGAGCCACGGTCCCCATCGAGTATGACCTCACCATTGAAGGCTCCCGCCGCAATCGTGATGCCCGCCGTCGGGGCGAACGGCAGGCGGTGGACCTACCGCCGGCGCCTGCCGCCGGGGCCCCGAGCCAAGCGCATCCTAGACCAGCCCTGGAGTCCGGTCCTGCCCCGGATGACCCAACGCCAGCCCCGGCGCCACCACCATTACCGATCCCACCCCCCGCTTCGCCGGGGACTCCGTCCCCCGCTTTGGCCGCACCCGCTCCAGACTCCCCGGCGGCTGAATCGGAGGACTGAGATCAGCCTGGCTCCTCTCCACCCGGTGGCCGGTGGCTAGGGCCCTACTCTGATGGCGATCACCGGACAGAGTTCCGTCTCAGCATGAGCCAGATCAGCACCGGGGCACCGATCAGGGCGGTGACGGCGTTGAGCGGTAAGACCACCTGGCTGCCGGGCAGTTGGGCGATGCCGTCGGCCACCAGGGCTAACAAGGCGCCGAGCAGCATTGAGGCGGGCACCACCACCCGGTGGTCTAGGGTGCGAAACAGCGCCCGCCCCAGGTGGGGAACGGCCACCCCCAAAAAGGCGATCGGGCCACAAAAAGCAGTGACGGTACCGGCCAGGAGCGATGAACTGACAATCAGGTAAAGGCGCATCAGCTTGATTGATAGCCCCAGGCTGAGGGCCTGCTCTTCCCCCAGCAGCAGCAGGTTGAGCGGTTTGCAGGCCAGGTAAGCCAGCCCCAGTCCCAGGGCAGTGATCGGCAGTAGCACGGGTATCTGCTGCCAGGTGACCCCCGCAAAGCTGCCAAAGGTCCAACTCAGGTAGGCCAGGATCTGGTCAACCTGGCTAAAGTGCAGCAGGATCGTCACCAGGGCCGTGGTGGTGTAGCCCAGCATGAGCCCAAACAGGAGTAGCGCCAGGGAACTCCTCATCCGTTGGGCGACCAACAGCACCAGGCCCATGGTGGTGGCGGCCCCCAGACTGGCCGCTGCCACCAGGCTAAACTGGCCCAGCCACCCCGCTGTGGCGCTGACGCCGGTGAGGACTACCAGGGCGACTCCCAAACTGGCTCCGGCGTTAATGCCCAAAATCGACGGCCCAGCCAGGGGATTGCGAAACAGGGCCTGTAGTTGTACGCCGCTGATGGCCAGGGCCGATCCGGCGGCCATGGCGGCGATCGCCCTCGGTAGGCGGAACTGCAGCACGATCGCCTGCCAGGGAGCCTTGGAGGGCTCTCCCCCCAGTAAAATGGTGATCACCTCAGAGGGTGGAATCGATACCGACCCAAGCGCCAGGCTGGCCAGAAACCCAATCCCTAGCCCCAGGCCCAGCCCGATTAACCCGCCGTAGGTGCTGAGTCGGTGTCGACCTTGGGCGGGCTCACCCTTGTACCGACCCCTAGAAACCGGTTTGAACATAGGGGTTACTGGGCCCCCATCCCTGGCATCACCCGCCGCACCTGACTGTGGTGGCGACCATCCGGGTGTAGGGAAATCAGCCGAAACCCGGGTAAATGACTGTCGGCGGTGGCGGCCTGAGGGATCACTTGGAGGGCGGTGGAGGGGCAGCCATAGCACGTGATCCCTCCGTCCCCGTAGGACAACAGCTGTTGAAAATCGAGATGAATGTGGCCAAACAGGACCAATCGCACCTGGTGGTGGCCTTGCAGCAGGTGCAGCAGGGTGGCGGCGTTTTGCACCTGCATTTGATCGAGCCAGTCGATGCCAGTGGGCACCGGGTGATGGTGTAAGGCAAGGGCCGTAGGCTGGTGGCGGTGCCGGGTTAGCGCTGACTCCAGGCAACGCAGGGTGTCGGCGGCCAGACCCCCTTCACCAAATCGCGCCCTCGGTAGCACCGAATTGAGCAACACCAGTCGCCAGCTTCCCAAATCAATAGACTGAAGCCCCTGGTCCTGGGGGCCATAGCACTGCGGCCCCTGGAGTACCCTGTGAGCGGTGGCCCCATCGTCATGGTTGCCTGGTACCCAGTAGATCGGTCGGTGGATGGGGGAGATCGCCTGCCTCAGGTGTTCATAGGCCCTGCGATCGCCTCGGTCAGCCAGGTCACCCGTCAGCAGTAACCCGTCGGGGCGACACCGTACCACTTCCCGCAGCACAGCCTGAAAGCTCTGCCAGGGGTTACAGCCGCGTAGCTCGGCGGTGGGGTCGGCCAGCAGGTGGGTGTCGGTGATTTGGGCCAGGGTGAGAGACATGGTAGATGGGTGAATGGATGGATGATGGGCTGTCAGCGGGTCAGGGGTTGGTAGTAGATGAAGTTGTGGTGGGGCAGCAGGTCAGGGTGAAAAATTTTGATCAGATCAGCGAGCACCCAGTGGGGGTTAATCAGTCCGCCCTCCCAGTAGTCGTTGCCGCCGGTGGGGTTGAGGCGGGCATTGTTGTTGAAGACCCGACCCGCTTGCAGGGCCAGAAACTGTCCGTAGCGGGGGTCGGCGGCGATTACATCCGCCCGGGAAAACCAGTCCTGGCTGACATTAACCCAAAAATCAGCCCCGGCGGCCCGCTCATAGACGGCCTCAAAATCCAGGGGTAGACTGTCCGCCCATTCACTGTTGGCCCACAGGTAGGTAGCCCCTGCATCCCTGAGCAGATGGGCCGCATAACTCTGCCCCCCCGGCATGTACCAGGTGCCCTCATAGCTAAAACCGGTGAAGACGGTGGGTCGTTGCTCCAGGTCTTGGGTAATTTGTAACAGGGCGTTGTAATCCTGGGCGATGGGGCTAAATACCTGCTCGGCCCGGGCCTCCTGGTTGAAGAACAGGGCTGTAAACTTTAGCCATTCCGCTCGCCCCAGGGGAGACGACTCCAGGTATTCCGCCACGATCGCCATCGGTACTCCGGCCTGGATCAGGCGATCGTGGCGATCGGTGTCGCCATTGCCCATGGCAAAGGTCAGCACCAGGTCAGGCTCCGCCGCCAGCAGGCGCTCCAGGTTAACCGTGCGACCCGAGGTAAACTCTTGGAGATGGCCCTGATCGATTTTTTGACGCACGCTGGCCGTATTCACCGTCGCAAATTGGTCTACCCCCACCAGCGTGTTCACCTGGCCCAGCACATCCAGATGGGGCAAATGCGTGGTCGAAAGGGCCACGACCCGCTGTGCCGGCACCCGAATTACCTGGGCGGACTCAAAGCCCTGGGGCACCGGGGTGCCACACTGCACCAGGAGATAGGTCAACGCGGTGTCTGCCCCCTTCCAGGGGGAGTTCACCGTCACCACCTTGTAGTGGCGATGATACTCCACCGCAAACCCCGTGGCATAGGCTGGCTCAACCTTGTCGGGGAAATAATCCTGGGTGGGATCGTAGACCGCAGGGCAGTCGGCCTCGGCAGCCACCCGCCGAGCCGGTGGGGCGGGTGGTGCCAAGGTAAACTGGCAACTGCCCAGGGCAAGACCGACGGTGGTCAACCCTATGGCCAGCCTGAGGCGGCCCCCCAACCCGACGGTGGGGGGATGGCGACGCTGAATACCGGTGACGCTTAACCGGGTATGGTGCCGTGGGTCAGTGACCTGACTAGTCCGAGGACGCTCCTCACCCTTGCCTTGACTCCCCTGGGGTATCGGTTCTACGGTACAGCGATGCGGGGGGTTACCCCAGGGAAAGAAAGCGGCCATGGTTAGGGGTCCTTTGAACGGCGGAGGGGTCAGGCTATTCTAGAGAGCTAGAAGCTACTACGTAGCCCTACTTGAAGGTTGCGCCCCAGTCCTGGAAAGCCTGGAAACTGCTCAAATTGAGTGTTGAGTAGGTTGTTAACGCTGACATTCACCGCCAGCGCCTGGCTAATCGGCACCCGCAGCTTGAAATCTAGGGTGGTGCGCCCCGCCAGCGACTCCTGGTTGGCGCGATCCACAAAGACATTGCTGATGCCACGCACAAACAGCGCCCCGTAGACCCCCCGGGGGGTTTCGTAGGCGAGGCCGAGGTTGTAACTGTCGGCATGGGTAAAGGGCAGCAGGTTGCCGAGCTCGCTGGGGTCGGCACTCTCTCGAATCCGAGGATTGTTCCAGGTGTAATTAGCGAAGGCAAACAAGTTATCAAGCAGTTGGTAGTTCAGCTCGGCTTCCAGGCCGCTGGCCTCGACTCGGCCAATGTTTTGGGGGGTGAAGGTGGCCAGATCAAAGCTGATGGCATCGCGAATGTCGTTATGGTAGGCGGTCAAGCGCAACAGCCCCCGGTCTCCCAGTTGCTGATCGATGCCGACATCTAGGCTCAGCCCCGACTCGGCCCCTAGGTTGGGGTTGTTGAAGGGGGCGAAGAATAAATCAGCCAGGGTGGGCACCCGGAAGTTGCGGGCAAGATTGGCGCGCAGGTTGGTGGTCTCGGTGATCTGTGCCCTTGTGCCCAAGTTAAAGGAGGTAAATGAACCGTCAATCAGGTCGTTGAAGTCTTGACGTACCCCCAGGTTGGCCCCAAACCGGGGGGTGATATCGACTTGGTAACGGGCGAACAGCCCGGCCTGTTTGAGGCTACCCTGGTAGTTTTCGGTGAGGGTGTCGCTCAACAAATTCAGGGTTGTATTGTTACCTATTACCTGGCGGTAGTCTACCCCGTAGGTGAGGTTTTGGTTGGGGGCCACCTGCCAGGCATGTTGTACCTGTGCCCCTACGGAGGTTTGATCGATCTGATCGCGGGAGGGCGTCGCAAAGCGGCCATCGGCGACTGGATTGTTAGAGGTGAGGCTGAGTAGGTCGCCAAACAGTCGGGCGGTGAGGCGCGAGTCATCGGCCTGGCCGAGGTCGGCTTCGTAGTTGAGGTCTAGAAGCCAGTTTTCGCTGTACTGGCGATCGTCCGTGGTCAGGGCATTAAACCCGCCGGAGATACTGCCCGGCACTGGCACCCCCCCCGGTATCCCCTGGTCTTGGCTAAGCAGCAGTAGCCCAAATCGTAACCGGCTGCGATCGCCCAGGGTGGTGACGGCACTGAAATTCAGGTTGTTATATAACACATCGGCATTAACGCGAACGTCCTCAAACGGTGTCGAGGTTAGGCTGAAGGGAAAGGCGTTGTTAGCGGCGGTGCGGTTATAGCCCAGCACCCAGCTCAGATCATCGTCACGGCCCCGCAGTTGCATCACCTGGTCATTAAAGCCGAAGCTGCCCAACGTTACTGTGGCTGCCGTCTCCAGGCCAGCATCGACTGGGGGGCGGCGGGTGATGATGTTGATCACACCGCCAATGGCGTTGGAGCCGTAGAGCACCGAGCCGCCACCGGGCAGCACCTCTATCTGCTCCACCGCATCGGTGGTAAGGGTCGATAGGTCAAAGGCGCCAAAGGCCCCAATTTCATTCAGAGGCCGACCATCCAGCAAAATCAGCGTCTGAGAGGACACCCCACCGCGAATCAACTGTCCGCTGAGGGCACCCAACTGTCCTCCAGCGGTGCCCTCGCTCAGCACCCCTGGCAGGTAGCGTAGAGCCTCATTCACTGTACGCGCCCCCTGGGCCTCGATCTGCTGGCGATTAATTACGTACACCGGCTGGCTTGACTCCCGCACCGTGCCCTCTCGACGGAAGGGGGTGAAGACGGGCTGGTCAAGAACTTCCCCGGTGACTGAAATTCGAATTCGGGGGGTGTCGTCCTCAGGGGTGTCGTCCTCAGGGGTGGTGTCCTGATTCGAGAGTTCATCGGCCAACGGTGAGGAGATGGGCTGATCCGTCGAGCTGCCATGGTCGCTTTCCAGAGGCTCGGCCCAGGCGCTGTGGCTGCTTGGATCTAAGCCAGCACCCCATAACAGCAGGGTGACCAGGCTCAATCGGGTAGCTGAAAACTGGAGAATTGATTGGATCGGTTTCATCGTTGTTTTTCTGGATATAGTTTTCCTGGATGGAGGCGGGGCTCAAGTGAGGCTCTAGCCGTCGCCAGTCCGGTGCGGGACAAGCCGGTGATGGGCTGAGACCTGCAGCGTTGCTCGGTAGCCTCAGCTAAATGGCTACAGCGAGGAAACAAAGGCGGTGTTGCTGTTGGATCTGCCCTAGGGAAGAGGGCAATTACTAACCTAGCCAGTGGCTAAGGCCACTAGCCTGATAGGGTTAACCGCCTGCCTCAGGCAACCCGGGTTCATCAGTCAGAGGTTGGCCCGAGCTAATACTGGGTTTGGCTGTCGGTCGTCAAGGGGGTCAGCGGTAACCGCAACCCTGCCAAAACTGCTCAGGCAAGGGCGGTGGCCCCTAGGGGCCAACCCCTACGAGTCAATTAATTGGCTATAACCGCGGAACACCCTCAATGCAGCGACAGTTTTAAATCAGGTATGCAGGTCACCAGTAAGAATTGTCGAAAATCAAGTGCCCGCCGAGGGCTATGGAAAACATTGATCGTCCAGGTCATCATCCGTACCTCGCAGATGTTTGTAGCGTAGAATCTATCATCGGCGGGTATTCTGACTGAGAGGCCTCGAGCCCCCTTCACAGCTGCGGGACAGCGCCGGATTTACACCGGACTTTCCCCCTTACCTCCAGCGGCTGCTCCCCGCTAGAACCGATCGTTAAAAGTTTACCATCTCCCCTAACCCCTGTGTCATAACCTAGAATTTTCCTGCCTACAGCCTCCGCTGGAAACAGTTGCAAGCTTGGCCGACGCCTGCGATCGGGGATATTGCCCCTAGGCTGATAGATAGGTACCGTACCGCAAACGCTTACCCCTACCAACGCCATGACCGCCCCTTTCCCTAACCTCGAACCGGCCCTGGTGCCCCTCACCGGCCCCAACCAGATCCTGCAAGCCCATGTCCACCCGCCCAGCTGGGTCAACCCCACCCCCGTCGCTCGCTACGATCTGGTGGTCATCGGTGCTGGCACTGCTGGTCTGGTGGTGGCGGCGGGGGTGGCGGGCCTAGGTCTGGGCCTCAAGGTGGCCCTAGTCGAAAAAAGCCTCATGGGGGGTGACTGTCTCAACCTGGGCTGCGTACCCTCTAAAGCTATAATCCGCTCATCGCGGGTGGTGGCCGCCATGGGTGGGGCCGCCCCCTTTGGCATTCAGCCGCCAGCGGCGATTGAGGTTGACTTCGCTGCCGTGATGGATCGCATGCGCCAAATTCGGGCTGATATCAGCCATCACGACTCGGTGGAGCGCTTTACTACCCTGGGCGTCGATGTGTTTTTGGGGGAGGCCCGCTTTCTCGATGGGGCAACGGTGCTGGCGGGAGACCAGCGCCTACCCTTTAAAAAAGCTGTGATCGCCACCGGCGCCCGGCCCCATTGCCCCCCGGTGCCGGGGCTGGCGGAGGCCGGATTTCTGACTAATAAAACCGTGTTTTCCCTCACCGAGCGGCCCCGCCGTCTGGCGGTGATTGGTGGTGGGCCGGTCGGTTGCGAGCTAGCCCAGGCCTTTCACCGCCTGGGCAGCGAGGTTACCCTGCTGCACAACCACGGCCACCTGCTCGACCGCGAAGATGCTGATGCAGCGGAGATTGTGCAGCGACAGTTGATCAAGGAACAGCTCAATTTGGTGTTGGATGCCAGGCTAGAGCGGGTCGAAACCACCCCGACTGGCAAGGTGCTCCACTACCGTCAAAATGGCTTGCCCCCCCAAGTCATCGAGGTCGATGAGATTTTCGTGGGGGCGGGGCGGGTGCCCAATGTCGATGGACTCAACCTGGAGGCGGCGGGGGTCGAGTACGATCGCCGTCGGGGGGTGTTGGTGAATGACCACCTGCAAACCACCCACCCCAAAATCTTTGCCGCCGGTGACATCTGTATGGACTGGAAGTTTACCCATGCCGCCGATGCGGCCGCTCGCTTGGTGATTAAGAACGCCCTCTTTACGCCCTTTGGCCTGGGGCGCAGCAAGCTCAGTGACCTGGTCATGCCCTGGGTGACCTACACCGATCCCGAAATTGCCCACGTGGGCTTGTCCGCCGACGAGGCCAAGCATCGAGGTATTGAGACCGAGACCCTTGAGATCCCCTTTTCGAGGGTTGATCGGGCCCTGGTGGATGGGGAAAGCGAAGGATTTTTGAAAATTCTGCACCGGAAAGGATCCGATAAAATCTTGGGGGCCACCATGGTGGCCCGTCATGCCGGTGAGATGATCGGTGAGATTACCCTGGCGATGGTCACTGGGCAGGGGCTGAATGCCCTGTCGGGGGTCATTCATCCCTACCCCACCCAGGCGGAGGCTATTAAGAAGGCCGCCGATGCCTACCGCCGTACCCGGTTGACCCCCTTCACCAGGTCGTTGTTGAGGCTGCTAACTAGTATGAGCTAGCGGTAGCTTGGTCTAGATCTCCACTAGGGCCGATGGACTCAGCTCCAGGGAGGTTTACCTCATGTTAATTGGGCGACCACCTGGTTATTGAGCAGGGTCTCCCCCGTGAGGATGTCGTTGACCGTAATCCGCAGCCGGCGATCGCCATCGACTTGAAACCAAACCCGGACTCGATCTCGGCCCGGGAAGCCGGATGGCTGCAGTTGGGCAATCGTCCGAGCCCCGCTGCGATCGTTGAGGGGCTGGACCATTGGCCCCTGGCCAGCTCGCTGACGGGTGACCAGCCGACCGTCCTCAAAATAAATCTCGGTGGCGGTAGGAGCCTCCCCCAGTTCACCAATCACCAATTCTAGACTGGGTTGTTGGTCGACAGACGCCCCCAGGGTGATCTCCACCGCTGTCTCCATGGGGTAGGGTTGTCCCTGGTGAATAATGGGATGCCAACCATGGCGGTTATGGCGGCGATCCCAGTAGCGAATCCCGTAGCTGTGGTATAGGAAATCCTCCAGACCCTTGCCCTGAATCAGTTGGAGCGCCCCCTCGGCCACGGCGACAAAGGGGCGATGGGCTTTTACCCGATCTCCCGGAAACTGCTGTCTAATCCAATGCTGCACAGCCGGAATTTGGGCCGTGCCCCCCACCAGAAGCACCGCTTCAATATCCTCTCGCCCGATGCCCTGACGCTGGCCTTGCTGCAACACCTGGGCCAGGCTCTGATCTAACCGTTGGAAAAACTGGTGCTGGGTTAAAATGGCCTCGAATTGGTCACGGCTGAGGCGTAGATCATAGGTTTCCAGGGTTTCGTCGTCAAAGTAAACTTCCTGGGCGGTGGCCTGATCAGAAAGCTTGACTTTCAGGCGCTCCACCAGCCGCTGCACCAGGGTGGAAGGGGCGATGCCCTGGGTCTGGAAGTAATCCATCAACCAGTGGTCGAGGTCTACACCCCCCAGGTTTTCCCCGGCTTTAGCCAGTACCCGAGCGGTTTGGGGCCGTTGGCTGGAGGACTGGGCCAGGGTTTGGCGCCCCCATTTGACTAAAAACCCCAGGGGCGAGTGCTCCCCTCCGTCGTTCCGTTGTACCAGGGACCAATCCAGGGTGCCTCCCCCAAAGTCCAGCACCAGCAGGGTCCGCTCCTGGCTGAGGCCATAGCCAAGGGCGGCGGCGGTTGGTTCATCGATTAACCGCACCTGTTGAAAGTCGAGGTCCGCAGCCAAATCTCCCAACCAGAGACGGTAGGCTTCAAAGCTATCCACAGGAACGGAGAAGATCAGGCTATCCTCCCCAGGGGCGATCGCCCGCACCTGGGCCAGAAGGGTTTGTAAAAACCACTGGCCGATCTGGGGTAGGGAAAGGGGCTGTCCCTCGACCTGGGGCACAAAGCCCCGCAGGGGGGTGCCGATGCCCCGCTTAAAGTTTTGAAAAAAGCGGGGATCCCCGGTGATATCGAGGCCGCGATCGCGGACGGCTTGCCCCACGACGACGCCGTCTACCCCTGGCTTTTCTACGTATACCAGGCTGGGCACCAGCGGGGCATCACCGGTTAAGCTAAGACTCAAGCCCGGTAGGGCCAGGGTTTCGGCGGACTGAGTCAGGGCATTCCAGCGACTAATCACGGTGTTGCTGGTACCAAAGTCAATGGCAACGGTCATGGTGGGCTAAGCATTGCATATAATTCTTCTAGCTTACTTTCCCTGGCTGTGCACCACGATGTTACCCAAAATCTGTTCGTCGCCCTCCTGCTCCCGCCGGCCCTCCGGTTATGGTCTGGCCTGGTGGACGAGTGTTGCGATCGCCTCGACTATGCTGCTCGGTGCAGACATGGCCCTGGCCCAGTCCCCCAACCCTGGGCCCGCTAACCCCACGATCAGCGGTGGGCGAATTGTTCGCCCCACCCTGCGCCTAGGGAGCCAGGGGGACTCTGTCAAGGAAGTTCAATCCGTCCTAGCCCTGTTAGGCTACTATAGCGGCTCAGTCACCGGTCTTTATCAAGAGGATACGGAAGGGGCAGTGCGAGCCTTTCAACGGGCGGCAGGGATTACCCCCGACGGCATTGTCGGACCCACAACCTGGAGTCAACTATTCCCGGATCCTGGACCCGCCGCCAACCCTCCCACGGCTACCCAGCCCGGGGCGAGCGCTGGGACTAGCCAGACCCCTGGCCTATCTTCCCCCCCCGCAAGTCAGCCGACGCCATCACCCGCCAGTGACCTGCCGGTGCTCCGGACCGGCATGAGTGGAGAGCCGGTCCGTCAACTCCAGGAGAAATTACGGGCCAAGGGGGTTTATCAAGGACCCATTGACGGGATCTTTGGCAGCGCTACGGAGGCGGCGGTGAGGGAAGTTCAACGGCGTCATAACCTGGTCAGTGATGGCATTGTCGGCCCGGCGACCTGGAGAGTTCTGTGACAATCCAGCCCGAGATCTGACCCGGCTACGCTAGTATAGGGACACTTAAATGAATTATTTTTTATGCAACTTTGCACTAAAAGTAATTCAAATCGGCGAGGATCGCCCTTGGCCTGGAGGTTTCTACCGATCCAGGTGGCCCCTACATTGTTGACCCCCCATGGTTCCAGAACCGGAAAAACACGAGGTTTGGCAACGCCTGCACCAGGGTCGTTGTCTTAAGGCCGCCCAGGGCGGGTATGCTGGCTTCGGCTCACCGGCCTTTGGGTTACAGGCCGTGGATGGCGAGCTAGTCAGTGACCCCCTTGAACAGCAGGTGATTGAGTTGATTCGCCGCCACCATAAGTCTGGCAAGTCTTTACAGCAAATTGCCGATTGGTTAAATCAGCAGGGCTACAGCACTAAACGGGGGCACCAGTGGCAACGGGTATCGGTTAAGCGGGTGTTAGATCGTCTCTATGGCCGCGATCCCAAGGTCTCAAAACCGC
>CAYVMR010000030.1:0-18208 GCA_964452545.1 uncultured bacterium | reverse complement strand
TAGGGACCACCGGTGTGGCCCCCCACGCCCCGCGCCGCCCCAGTGGCGGTGAAAAAAACAATGGCATCGCGGCAGAGCTGAATATTGGCCTGTAGGGCGCGACGCTGTTCTTCAGTTAAAGTAGGGTTGGCAGCATCCAGGGAAATGCGCTGGTAAGCGCCCAGGTCGATGGGAAAGCGGGTCATGGTTTCTCCTCTAGGCTTAGGGGGGTTAAGGGGGAAGACAGCCAACGGCTAGGGCTGGCCTCTCAGCGCCGGGTTACGGCTATGGGGATCTTTATTCTTCTATCATTCAATACTCTGGGATCGGTGTGAAGGTGTTCCGTAAGAGTTGGTTAGAGTGGAGAGGGGTGATGGCTACACAGAGGGGGCCAGAGCGGCTGGGTTGGTTTAGCCTGGCCCTGGTCATCGTCCTGCTGCTAGGCCAATTTGTCCCCTCCGCTAGCATCGCCGCGATCGCCCCTGGGCCCCAGCCGATGGCGCCCTCCGATCTCCCTCTGGCAAACCAATGGGCTCAGTTGCAAGGTTTGCCGCATGGGGCGATCGGGTTAGCAAATTTCGATCCCACCGTTAACGGTTTTCAATTTTCTAACCAGGAGTTAGTAGCGGCCATCAATCGCAAGGGCCATGCTTCCGCCTGGGAAACGGTGCTGACAGAACAACTGCAGCGGTTATTTGGCACCCAGGTTTGCATCGGAGAGACGGGCGGCACCTGTGTACTCACGGCGGCGGCCCAAAACTGGCTAAAAACTCAGCTAGAACGGATGGATCTAGGAGTCGCCGAAGGCATGGCGGCCGCCGTCCTAGCCCTCTGGCAGCCCCAACCTCAACGGCGGCCCTGGTGGCAACAGTTGATTAACTTACTCCTGGAGCAAACGGTATTTAGTTTAGGGCGTAACCTCTTTGATCTACAAACCTTGATCGCCAACCTATTCCTCATGCAAAGCGTGCCCGAGGTGTTTCAACCCACCCAGGCCATCCGCGATCGCCGCACCCCCACAGAAATTTTGCTAGCCATTTTAGACAGCTTTCTCAAGGGGGGCAGCCATCTTTTTACCATGGGCATTTACCGCCGCCTGGAAGGGCAACTCAGCCAGGGCCATAGCCTCACCCCCTATCGCATCGAAGACCGGGGGCAGGGGAAATATTGGGTTTATGTCTACGACAGTAACTACCCAGCCGGCCGATCAAACAGCCCAGCCCAGCTACACGTGGAATTTGATACCCTGACGGATAGCTGGAGCTACCGACCCACCGTCAACGCGTCAGCCTATCAGGGAAATGCCACCACCCAAACCCTCGATCTAACCCAGTTGTCGTGGCAACAACCCGATCTACCTCACACCCCCAGCCCCATCGGCCCCCTCACCTGCCCATTTTGTAAACCGTTAGCGACAACGGCGCCATCCCCGTCGGTGGATATTACCCTGGTAGGCCAGGGGACTTTGACGGTAAGACCCTATGGCGCTATGCTCCAGAGTCAGGCTGACCCTGAGGCGTTGGCGGGGAAGGTCTTGGTTCCCTTTAAGGGAGGGCTTAACCAGCAGGTACCAAACAGCTATCATCTGCCCGTCGCTAGCGTCGATCAGCCCCTGGAGATCAGGTTGGAGGCTAGTCCTAACTCGTCGTCAGGGTTGGCTACCCTGCAATTGGCGGGGCCGGGGTATACCGCTAACCTAGAACGGACCTCGCTACCGATGAACCAGCCCCTGATTCTCTATTTTTGGCCCCGTTCCACCGGTCCAGAGTTAACCCTGGTAACGCCACCAGGCACAGCGGTCCCCCAGCTCTCTGTCCACCTGAGCGACGACACGATCACCTACGAGTTTGACTCTTCTACTGCAGAGACCGGCTTTTCCCGCACCCAGCGTCAGGTGTCAAAGAGTTCTAGCTTTTTCCTAGGAGGACCGAAACGTCTGCCTGGCCAACGGTTGGCCTTAGTAGCCCGGACAGACCTGCAGCGGATTTACTTTGCCGATGATCAAACTATCCCCAGCCAGTATCAACTAACGGTGAAAAACCGCCTGGTGATTCGAGATCGCATCCAGGTTGGCGATCGCCAACCCGACCTCCTCACCTATCGTCTCACCTACGAGGAAGAGCTAAGGGCTGGGGCTATCGAGGTAGATGGAGCAACCCAGGCTTTTGTTGACTACCAGTCAGCTGTTATAGACCCCGTCAACCGACCTCGGCAAGAATTAGTGACAGAGTTGGAAAATCGCAACTTTCCCATTTGGATTAACTATGAACCCAAGACAGACCCGAGCAACTCCTCCGGGCCGCTTAAACTCACCCCCTCCGGGGCAGACCCAATCGCCAGACGAGTCTTCCAAGCTACCCTACAAAAAGGCTACGGATTAGGAAAGCAGTGAGGCCACCAGGACTTATCGTTTTGGCCAAAACCCTTAGAACACCATTGATCGGTCCAAGTGAAGGCTGTTAGGCGCGTGGGCTGGCCTGATTCAATCCTAGAGGAGCTCCAGATAGGGCATCAGATCCTGCTGGAGGCGTTGACGGCCCCTGGCAATGCGAGACTTTACCGTTCCCAGGGACACCCCAGTCATGGCGGCAATCTGATCGTAGCTCAGGCCCCGCACTTCCCGCAGCACAATGGCGGTGCGAAAAACCTCTGGCAATTCACCAATAGACCGCTGCAAATGGTGGTAAAACTCCTGGCTCATCAAACTATCCACCGGACCGGGGCTGGTAGCCGCAATGTCCCAAGGTCCCCTATCCGCCTCTGCACCGAGGGGCGCATCCAGGGATAGGGCAGAGACCCGTTTGCGGCGGCGCAGTTCATCGTAGAAGAGGTTAGCCGTGATCCGGCCTAACCAGCTCTTAAAGCGGCTAGGCTCCTTCAAGCGGCGAATATTGCGGTAGACCCGTAGCCACACCTCCTGGGCCAGGTCAGCGCGATCGCCCCAGTCTGGAGCTAAGCGATACAGCAACCTATCCACGTGGCCTCCATAACGTCGCAGTAACTCCGTAAAAAGAGCCCGTTCCAGGGGAAGTTGTTGCTGACAGAGGAGAACCAGATCGGCGCTCTCCAGCTGATGGGCAACAGTTGCAGAACTGAGCCTGGAAAAACCGGAACTAGAAGAAACCAAAGGATGTTTCATAGGACTAATCTCTAATCACGCGGCCAGGGGGATAGCTACCTTGCTAGTCACAACCCTAAAGGGACGTTCTGCAGGCCCGTTTCAACGTCCCTAGAGAAGTTATGGAAATCATTGTGACGTGAAATCAACCCACAACCGACCTACCCTGTGCCTCTATGTGGGCTGTCACAGGATGATCCCGTAAGTCATATCATGCCCCTGATTCTGCCCCCAGGCGGTAGGCCCAGCCGCTTGATGTGGGTTAGACGGCCTCGGGAGCAACGCGGTAGTTAAAGTTAAACGCAACCCACTGATCATGATCCAGGCGGTAATGATCGGAGCTAGGGGAGCCCCTGTGCAAATCTTCCAGCAGGGCCTGGGCTAGCTTTAGTGGCTGAGCAAGTTGGAGCAGAGTAGCCTGGGGAAGGGTTTGGCCATCTTCACCCAGGATTCGATGGCAACGGTCAAAGGACTGCCGGCTAAGCACCAAATAACTTTCCACCAAACCAGGGGTGGGCAACACCGGGATGCCATCACCGGTGTCGGGCACCGTAGTGACTAAAGCGGCCCCTACCGCAGCACCATAGGCAAGGTTGGCGGCGGTCGAAAGGGTGAGGGGAAACAGGACATAGCCCTGACCCTGACTATCAAACTGGAGCAGCAAACCGTGCAGAGGATCACCCATTGCGCTGGTGACTCGATAGAGCAATTTAGTGCGACTTGGCAAGGGGGGTAAAGGGGATGGGCCGGGGCCACTGACAGTGTCGGCATTCCAAGGTGGAGAGGATAGCTGCCCCCGATCGCTACGCTGTTTTGCCAATAATCGGGGTTTCGACTCAACCGTCTCCAGGCTAGCTGTAATTCCTAACCAGGAGGCCTGTCGATTAGCACACAACCGCACCAGCTTGAGGGCGAGCAAGCTATGAAAATGAGGCGTCAGGCGGGCGATAGCGGTTTTAACCGCCTCTTCCTTAGGGATCCAACTGCTGGCCAGCTGATAGCGATTGGGCGTAAACAGACCATAGCGGTTAGGGGGCACCCGATCAGGATCCTGCGGTGGGGGTTGAACCGGGCCGCCAGGTTGGGTCAGGGCGGCGGTCAAGGTGGGCGGGGTGGGGTGGGGTAAACGACCAAACAGGCAGTCAGCTCCCCTATCACCAGGGGCGATCGCCGTCACAAAGGGAATCGCCGCCAAAGCACTGGTAGCATCCACCCGTTCAAACCGTTGCAAGCGGCTGTCAATCGCCACCACCAGATCAATCGCTCGGGGCAAGACCCGGACTTTCTCATACACTGGCTGGGATTGGATCGGTAGGGGGGCGGTCGGATCTGTAGCCCGGGCCATGCCTTTCACCCCAACTCGAGACTCTAGCCGTAGCTCCAGGGGTTGAGACGACTGGCCCTCGCTGACGATCGCGCCGCCTGGGGGGACGGTCACCAGCACTGACCCAGGTTGCAGGTAGGACAGTAAAACTGGATCTAAACCCCCTAGCCAGACCGCCAGAGGGCGATCGCTGGCCGGAGGCACCAACACCACCCCATCGGCCGCCATCATCTGAGTGGGCGGGGCGTAGGCGATGGTTTTTGGGCGGGCCTGAGTAGACCCAGTCGGGTATTGCTCCGCCCCCCCCCAGCGACGAGCCCGCTCGCCCAGGTCTTGCATCCATAGTTGAAGGTTGGCGTCCGGGAGAGCGGTCCATAGCCCTTGGGTCAGGGCGTAGGTAAAGATACCGGCACTGAAACCATCCCCCTGGCCCTCCACCACCAGGTCACCAGGGGCGGCGGCCCGCAGCAGGGCACCGGGCCAGCGCAGAGGAGGGGTAGGGGCTAGGTCAGGAGGCCAGAGGGCCGTAGGAACGGTGGGCCGCGATCGCACCCGTAGGTTACCGTGACGATTGCAACCTAAATCCTGATAGCCCGCATCGATCACCGTCGTCAAATTGCTGGTGGCCAGACCCTGTAACCGGGATATTACCTCCAGCTCTAGCAAGTCCCCCAGGGCTGGATTCTGCTCCGTCGGTAGACGACTGTCCGCGGTCACCCAGGCCAGATAGGGCTCCCCTCCATCGGACTGCAGACGCACCTGGCTGCCATAGCCACTAAAGTGGAGCAGCACCACGTCCCCAGCTCGAGCCTGCGCCACCAAGTGCTCAGCGATCGCCTCTAAAATGGCCGGGCGGGTAGCCTGTTGGTTAGTCAACGTGAAAATATCTGAGGCCTGAAAGCCAAACCGATGGACCAGCAATTCGCGCTGCAGAGCAACATCGGTTAGACAGCCCCGCAGCCCCCCATCGGAGTTCGGGACAGTATCAAGCGCGGCTTCTGGGTACTGGTTAATACCAATCAGGAGAGCCAGCTTGCGGTCCGTGGATTTAGCCAGGGCCTGATAATAAACCCCTGGAGCGAAGGTCAGGGCAACACCACCCACCCCTAGCGCCAAGCTGATTCCCTCTAGAAAGGCCCGTCGTGTTAATGCCACCGCCTCAATACTGTCCTACTTCAATAGTCCTACCTATCCTAGCCAATCGACTCCCTGACCCGCATAGCTTTAGCCAATTCCGCCGCCACCTCCGGACGGGAAAACTCCGGTGGCGGCAGCTCACCCCGACTAAGCATTTCTCGCACCTTAGTGCCCGACAGGTGAATACGCTCCTCCTTACGGCTAGGACTGGTTTTAGAGGTTGCCATCCCACCGGTGCGGGTACAGTAAAAGGCATGTTCAAACTTCATCGGTGTAATGCCTAGCTCGCCTGGTTCAAACTCATCAAAAATGTACTGGGCATCGTAGGTCCCATAATAATCTCCTACCCCGGCATGGTCTCGCCCCACAATAAAGTGGCTACAGCCATAATTTTTCCGAATCAAAGCATGGAAAATGGCTTCTCGAGGCCCAGCATAGCGCATGGCCGAAGGATTAATCGCTAACATCACCCGATCGGTGGGGAAGTAATGGTCCAACATGATTTCATAGCAGCGCATGCGGACATCAGCGGGAATGTCATCGGCCTTAGTGGCCCCCACTAAGGGATGCAAAAACAAACCGTCAACCGTTTCCAGGGCACACTTTTGAATATACTCATGGGCTCGGTGAATGGGATTACGGGTCTGAAATCCGACCACGGTTTGCCAGCCCCGCTGCCGGAAAAGAGCCCGAGATGCCGCCGGGTCAATCTGGTAGTTGGGAAACTGGGGATGGGGATCCCGCTGCAACAGCCAAATCGGCCCCGCCAAATTGACGGATCCCTGGTCATAAACCACCTTGACCCCGGGATGCTTTTCTTCGTCGGTGCGGTACACCTGAATCGCTTCTCGGCGTTTTTCGTAGGTATATTTCTGAGTCAGCTCTAACACTCCGACGAACCGACCGCTAGGATCATCCAAACGGACCCAGCGACCCTCCCGCAGCGGTTGGGCGACAGCCTCACTGACCGAAAGGGTAATCGGGATTGACCAGGGCAAACCATTGGCTAACCGCATATCGGTCACCACGGTGTCATAGTCTGCCTGCTCCATAAACCCCTGAAGAGGGCTAAACCCGCCAATGGCAATCATCACCAAATCAGAAAAGGCCCGTTCATCCAAACTAACGCGGGGCAAGGTAGGGGCCTTATCTGAAAATAGATCGGCCTGCTCGGAGGTGACCAAGCGGTTGACCAGGGTGCCGCCGTGGGGGGCAATACCATCTTTTTGCATCGTGATTGACCTAGGGTGACTGGCTGGGCGGGGATCGACAGGTAAGGGCGGCTCCCCTTACTTAATGAAATTACATATTGGCACCAATGTCATCACCCTTGAATTTCCTGGGATTATGCGTATCCTTAATTAGCTTTAACGGTTCACTCCTGGTTCCACCCATGCAACGGTCTCTCCCCTGCTCTGCTTTCCTGGGTTACATGCCAATGTTGACGGCAGGCGGTGCCATGTTGGCGAGCCTGGCCTTGATCAGTCCAGCCTCAGCAACAGATCAGATTTTCACTTGGCAATTTGACCCAGTCCAGCAGCAATTGGGCATCACCCTGGCACCAGGGGTTATTCCTACCTATAGAATCCGCACCGATGGCCGGGCTATTTTGCTGCGCCTGCCAGCCACTCGTCTGGGGGCTGGCCCCACCAGCGGCGAGTACGAGGGGCCAATTCGCCAAGTGCACTTGATCCAGATCGAGCCAGACCAGGTGGAGGTGACCTTAGAATTGGCCATGGGAGTGGAGGCCATCCCTGAGCAAATCACCCTAGTTGCCCTCGGCGGCGAGCCTCAAACCCGTTGGCTATTCACCACTCTGGTGGCTGAGGTGCGGCCCGCCGCCAGCTCGAATCAGCCCTCTTCCCCCCAGATGATTGTGGAGCTGCCCCCCATCCCGGCTGACCCTAATCTGCACTGGCCTTACCAAGGGACTGGCCGCCTCAGCATTGCCGCAGCCAACCTGATGTTGCCCGCCAACCTCGACAGTTTTAACACCCTACCGGAAACCCTGGCGATTGATCCCTTTAATTTGGGGTTACCCAGTGGTGAGCCCGTATCGGTACCAACCCTGGCAGAACTAGATGTGGCCGTGGGTCTAGCCCAGGTTGAGTTGGTTCCTCCTAGGAGCAGCACTCTGGCAGTACCCGAACTACCCCTACCAGAGACCCCCTCCGGCCCCCTAGTCCTTCCACCGCCCACCCAACCCCCCCAGGTGGCGACGATCGCTGAAAACCAACCGCAACCCCAAGCCCCCCTACCGGAATCCACCGTCATCGCCCTTCCCCCCCCCACCGAGACCGCTGGATGGATCCCAGCACCGGTCAGTCCAGAGACCAGTCTAGCCAGGGCCACCCCAGCCCCGGTCATAGTGGCGCCTGAGGTCCCTTCCTCCCAGGAGCAGCCTGCCCCGGCTCAACCAAACACCCTAACTATCGAGCCGCCCCAGCCATCCGTGGCAACGACCACTCGCACTTCCGTTAGCCCCAGCCCCCCTCAGCCCGCTCCAGTCCTGATTGCGGCAGAACAGCCCATCCCCTTTGGCCAACCCCTACCAGGTCAACCTCTCAGTTCACCAACCACAGAGTCCGGCGATCGCCCTCTTCCCCCCGACATCTTGATTGCCTCAGGAACAATATTGGAATTACGCTACCCTGGTTCTGAAGATCTGGTGCTGACCCCCAATCTACCCCTAAACGAGGTCCTGGTCTTAACTCAGGATCTGCGCGACCCCATCACCCAAGGGGTGATCGCCCCCGCTGGCAGCCAACTGATTGGTCAATTTGAGACCATTCGCCATCACCAGCAGTGGATCAGCCAGATGATTATTCTACCCACCGGAGAGCGAGTGCCCTTCCCTAGTACCTCCGACTATTTATTGGGGACTCCCCAGGTTAGCAGCGGTAGCATGATCTTAGGAAGCAGCGTCGGCGCCCTCGCCATTACCCTATTAGGGGGGTTTAGCGGAGTTGGCCTCTTGGGAGGAGCCCTGATGGGAGCCACCGCCAGCCTAGGTATGGCCCCCCAAACAATTGTGATTGAGCCCAATCAAATTATTTATGCCCAGGTGATCAATGACATTCCTCGGGCCATACCCATTGCCCTGGCACCTACCCCAGTACAACCCTGGGGAACTGTGCCCAATTGGTAGATTATGCCCCCGCCCCCCGAGAAGCGCTGTTTGACCTCTCGGCAGGGCTACTGCGCCCGCCGCCTGGGAGATTGACAATTTACTTTAACCACCCCTTCAGCCGGGAAGCCACCTGGGGACGGCGTAGTTTCCGCATAGCCTTAGTTTGAATTTGTCTGACCCGCTCCCGAGACAGGTTGAAAATCCCACCCACCTCTTCCAAGGTATGGGTTTCGCCAGTGGCCAAACCATAGCGCAGGGTAATAATGTCCTTTTCTCGCTCCGTTAATACTTCGGCCAAGACGCTGGTAATCTCCTGGCGCATCATGGTCTCGCTAATCTTTGATTCCGGGGTTTGAGTTTTGCTATCTTCAAGCAATTCCATTAACTCCGTGTCTTCTCCTTTGCCGACCCGATGATTTAAAGACAGCGATCGCCGCCTGACCTGCTGCAAACTACGGAGTTGATCAACCGTCACATCAAGGGCACCCGCCAGTTCCTGCTCAGTTGGGTTGCGTTGCAGATCTCGACGTAGATCACGATGGGCCTTCTTCAACTTATTGAGCTTTTCTACAATGTGGATAGGAAGACGAATCGTGCGGGCATCGTTAGCAATGGTGCGAGTAATCCCCTGACGAATCCACCAGTAGGCATAGGTAGAAAACTTATAGCCCTTGTCAGGGTCAAACTTCTCCGTCGCCCGGTTTAAACCCAGGGCCCCCTCTTGAATCAAATCAAGGAAAGGGACACCCCGATTTAAGTAACGTTTAGCAATCGATACCACCAATCGCAAATTAGACCGGATCATCCGTCGTTTAGCCGCCCGCCCTTCCTGCAGCTTCAGGGTCAAGTCGCTATCGGTAATTTTTAATTTAGCCAGCATTTCCTGACGAGTTGGCTTACGTCCTAATTCCCTCGTCAGTTTCTCACTGGCATTTTCCACTCGGACGAGAAACCTGACCTGACGGGCTAGTTCGATCTCTTCACTGGGTTCCAATAAGGGATAGCGAGCCATCTCCTTAAAGAACGCCCCCACCGCATCATCGGCCAGGGTTTTACTGTAACCAGACAACCCCATTTCAGAGAGCTCACTCACCTGGGAGATTTTTGCCAACACCTCACGATCCTCTTCCCAAGCTGCTGTCTGGGGATTGAAATCTCCATCCAGCAGGGTCGGTTTTTCCGGCATGCGACTAAAATCAGTGGCGAAGTCATCCAGGGGGCGATCTGGCCAGCTAATGGAGCTGTCAGTATTGGAATTAAATGTAGTAGTCATGGGAGGAATAAAACTGATCGCTACAGGTCTGAAGCATGGATAGGGATCGCCCGATAAGACTTGCCCACCACTTTGATCAGCTGGAGATCAGACACGCCTGTCAGCTCCAGATCATCAAAGTAGAAAGTTTCCGTTTCCTGATTGATTTTGTGAATCCACAATACGAATTTTTTTGAGAATTTCCAGGTAATGTAACATTTCTTTGACTTCTTAGGTAGTGTAACAAGATTTTCGAAATTTGCACCTGGACTATCCCCAAAAAATGGAGATTTTGATCGCTCTCCAGAGCGTTAACCAGCCCTGTCAGAGGCTGATCATGGAGAACAGTTTTGAGGCCTGATTAACAGAACATTTAGTTACTGTTGTAGACCATGCCTGGGTCTTGAGTGAAATAAGATGGAACCGGTCCCACCTCCTCAGCTTTACGAAAGGATTTTTGAGCTTGTGTTCTACACTGTGCTATGGCGATCGAGGGATGTGAAGAGGGGTTAGAGCCCATATTTTTGCCGACTTTCTCCAAATACTCTCCCCATTTCCCTAGGGGCCTCTAAAGTGGTAGAAGACCGTCCCCAGAGAGTTGGCCAAAACTAGATGGTGGTGCTGTAAAAGAATTGATCAATACGTTTAGGGCTTCATGACCACGATTAATGGCAGTCAACGACCTACTCCTGACCTAATAGAGGTAGGGAGTTGGGTCAATGTGTTAGTAGATTACGGCGGTAAACCGGAGAGTTACATCTATGCCCTACCAAACTCTCTGGAGGTCCAACCAGGGGATATTTTGACCGTTCCCTTTGGACACCAGGTAGTGGGTGCCATCGCCCTCAGTCTGCAGACACAGCCACCCTCCGATCTCAGGGTTGAGAAAATTCGTCCAGTAGCTGGCATCGTGCAACGACGCTTTTTTGCGTCAACCTACTGGAGGCTCCTAGAGCGGGTCGCTGACCACTATCAAACGCCCCTGGTTCAGGTGGTCAAGGCCGCTCTGCCCCCCGGCTTACTGGCTAAAGCCCAACGCCGTCTACGCGTCTGTCCCGATCGGCTGGAGGCGGACGGTGATGTCCGCCTCTCGAAAGCCCTGGCCAGTTTACTGCATGACCTACGGCAGTCAGCCCGGGCTGACCTAACCTGGCAACACCTTCAGCGTCGGGGGCATAGCTATCACACCATCCAACAATTAATTCAACGGGGCTGGGCCGAATCTTACCTGGTGCCACCCCACTCCCCCCAGGCTCAAAAACGGCAAGCGGTTACGGTGGTGATCGACGATCGCCCCGCCGATCCTCCCCTCACCCGTCGGCAGGGCGAAATCCTCAAGATTTTAAGCCGCCATGGCGGCGACCTCTGGTTGAGCGAGGCTCTACAGCTTTGCCAAACCACCACCGCTACCCTGCAACGGCTGGCTGATCGGGGATACCTGGTGATTGCCCCCCGCCAAAAACTCAGAACCGAAGTCGGGCCAGATCTCCCCGCCGATCAGCCCAAGCCCCTCACCCCAGCTCAGGCGGAGGTGCTCAGGCAAATTAACCAACATCAACAAGCCAGTCAAATTCTAGTGCATGGGGTCACAGGTTCCGGCAAGACCGAACTTTATCTGCAGGCGATCGCCCCCCACTTAGCAGCGGGCCAATCTGCCCTGGTACTGGTGCCTGAGATCGCCCTTACACCCCAGCTCACCGATCGCTTTCGCCGTCGTTTTGGCCGTCAGGTTTGGGTCTACCATAGTGGGCTGGCCGATGGCGAACGCTACGATACTTGGCACCAAAGCTTACAACTTGATCAACCCCTGGTGATCGTAGGTACCCGGTCGGCGGTGTTTATGCCCATACCTCGCCTGGGTCTGATCGTCCTGGACGAAGAACACGACAGTAGCTATAAACAAGACGTCCCACCCTGCTACCACGCCCGCACCGTTGCCCGCTGGCGAGCCATCCTAGAGGATTGTCCACTGCTGCTGGGGTCGGCTACCCCCTCCCTAGAGACCTGGGTGCAATGTCAGGGGCTCATCCCCCCTCAGCCCCTCAGCCCCGAGCCCAGGCTGTCCACCAGCTACCTCTCCCTCCCCCAACGCATCCAGGCTCGACCCCTACCGTTGGTGGAGGTGGTGGATATGCGATCGGAATTGCAGGCGGGTAACCGGGGCATTCTCAGCCGTTCCCTACAACGGGCACTGCAGCGGATGAAGGCCGAGGGTAGCCAGGGCTTACTGTTTATTCACCGCCGGGGGCATAGTAGCTTTGTCTCCTGTCGTAGTTGTGGCACCGTGATCATGTGCCCCCATTGCGACGTCTCCCTAGCTTACCACCAGCCCCATCCCCAAGCCGCCATGGTACTACGCTGCCATTACTGTGGCTATAGCCAACCCCACCCCCATCATTGCCCCACCTGCCAGTCTCCCTATCTAAAACATTTTGGCAGCGGTACCCAGCGGGTGGTCAGCGCCCTAGCTGAAACCTTACCCAGTTTAAGCTGCATTCGCTTCGACAGTGACACCACACGTCAGAAGGGGGCTCACCGTAGCCTATTGACCCGTTTTGCCCAGGGGGAGGCCGATTTACTGGTGGGTACCCAAATGTTAACGAAAGGTATTGACCTTCCCCAGGTCACCCTGGTGGGCATTATTGCCGCCGATGGCCTCCTTTATATGGCAGACTACTGGGCCGCAGAACGGGCTCTACAAACCCTGATTCAGGTGGCGGGCCGAGCCGGCCGGGGGGATCAACCTGGCCAGGTAATTTTGCAAACCTACACACCTGACCACCCGGTGATTGAAGCCGTCACCCAGCACGCCTATACCCCCTTCATCACGACCGAATGGCAACAACGTCAACAACACCATTATCCCCCTGCGGCTCAATTAGTATTGCTACGCCTCAGCAGTTTAGACCCCCAAGCGGTAGAACACCTGGCCACCGACCTGGCGGCTGAGCTGGCCAAGCGACTGCAATCTATCCCCCATCAGTTGCTCGGGCCTGCCCCCGCCCCCATTGTCCGGGTGGCCCGACGGTACCGTTGGCACCTCCTCCTAAAGTTTCCCCTCGATATACCAATCCCGGATCTACAGGAGTTACGGCAACGCTGCCCCAGCGCCGTAACCCTCACCATTGACGTTGATCCACTGAATCTAGCCTAGATCGAGACCGATCAATACACCGCGTTTTCCCAGACGGCTGTTGCCAGTCTTCGGCCAGGCGACCCCTAAGCCCCTGACCCTCCACCATGAACCCTAGGGGTTCGACCCCTCTTAGGAGATCGGATGAGCTTGGCTAGAGTTGGCATATCTAGAGCAGATGTACCGAGTAGGGTGCTCGCCATGTCACGGGACGCACTGGTTGTTGGAATCAACACCTATCACCATCTACCGGGCCTCCACGCCCCTGCCAATGACGCCGAGTCAGTGGCTCGATGTCTGGAGAACTGGGGAGAATGTCGAGTTTTGCGAATGCCAGAAGCGGTTCGCCAGCAACGGCCTGTGATCAGTGCCCAGGTGCAGGTGACCACCCCTATGCTAGAGGCGGCCCTGATTCGTCTGTTTAAGCCAACCGGTAAAACCGTCCCCCAGACAGCGATTTTTTATTATTCTGGTCACGGATTACAACGTGATGTCGGCATTCAGGAAGGCTATTTAGCGACTAGTGAAACCAATCCAGCCACTGGCCACTACGGCCTTTCCCTCTACTGGTTGCGACGTTTGCTACAGGAAAGCCCGGTGCGACAGCGGGTGATCTGGCTAGATTGCTGCAACAGCGGGGAGTTCTTCAACATCCTGGAGGGGGACCCAGGACCCAGGGCTGGCACCGATCGCCTATTCATGGCGGCGGCCCGGGAATACGAGCCAGCCTATGAATCCCTAACAGGCCACCACAGTGTTTTTACTGAGGCCCTGTTGGCGGGACTTAACCCCGCGAAGGTGGACGGGGGGGTAGTGAATGGTCACTCCCTCACCGATGCGGTCAACCGTAGCCTCAAGGGAGAATTACAGCAACCTCTGTTTGAAAGCTCCGGCGGGGAAATTGTGCTAACTCGCCTCAGTGGCTCTGGAGGAGCGCCGGTGTCCACCGCCTCAGTGTCTACCCTAGATCGGCTCAAACACCTCAGCTACAGCGTCTGCCCCTTTCAGGGACTGGCCCCCTTCGACGTTAACCACGGTGATTGGTTTTTTGGCCGTGAGGGGCTCACCGAGGCCCTGGTTGAGCGGGTTAGCCAATCTCGCTTCTCTGCCTTGGTGGGGGCTTCCGGCATTGGCAAGACCTCTCTGCTGCGAGCGGGTCTCATCGCCCAGCTGCAGGGCAATGACCAGCACCAGCCGGCCTGGGATATTCGCTATCTCACCCCTGGTCAGACTCCACTGCAGCGCTTGGCTGAGGCCTTCGTTGATGCCCAAGCTAGCGGCCTAGACCGGGCCAGCCAACTGCGCCAGGCAGAATCGTTTCTGCAGCAGGGGGGTGAGGGCTTTTGTCAGCTGCTGCAGGCCATGGCAGGAACCGAGGCCTCCCTCCGTACTGCCCCTCGCCGCCTGCTACTGGTGATCGACCAATGGGAGGAAATGTTGGGCCCTGAGGTGAGCCCGAATTTAGAAGCGGATCGGCAACGGTTCATTGATGGGTTGCTGGCGGTGGTACATCAGGATCGACTACCGGTGCATGTGGTGGTTGCCCTCCGAGCCGACTACCTGCCCCGACTCCAGGCCTTTCCCGAGTTAGCCGCCCTGGTCAAGGATGAACACCTGGTGGTGCCGGCCATGACCTATGACCAGATCAAGGCCACCATCGTCAGTCCCCTGGAAAAAATCGGACTGCGCTATGACGCTAATTTGATTTACACCCTGTTATTAGATGTGGTGGGAGCGCCGGGGGATCTGGCGCTGCTACAAATGGCCTTAAGGGAAATCTGGCGCTGTCGCCAGCTTGACCCGAGTGGCCAGGAGGCGCCGAAGCTCACCCTGGAGGCCTATGCCGAGCTGGGGGGGGTGCGCCAGCTGCTCAGTCAGCATGCCCACCAAGCCTACGAAGGCCTGACCAGTGTGGAAAGACAGGTAGCCCGGCGAGTGTTTTTGAGTTTGTGCGAGTTTGGTGAAGATATTAGTTTGACCCGGCGGCAGGTTCAACTGCAGGAGTTGATCACCCCTACCCTAGGTCCAGGCCCGGTGGTACAGACCTTGGAAAAGTTGGTGGCGGCTCGCTTGGTAGTGGCCCAGACCAATGCCAGCCATCCCCAGCTTGGCTATGGGACGGCACCGACTTGGTTAGGGGCACCAGAGACGACAGCGGATCTGCCGCGGATCGATCAAACATCCGTTTGGAAATTGGGGGCCCATTTCGATATTGCCCATGAATCCTTGATTCGCACCTGGCCGTTGCTGCAGGAGTGGTTGCAGGAGGCTCGTGGTCGGTTACAACAGCAACGGACTCTGGAGGTGGCCGCCCAGCAGTGGCATCAACAGGGCTGTCTCGACCAGGGGGATTATTTCTTACCGGCTACTCGCCTGGAGGCAGCCCGTGCCCTGGCGGTAGATCATCCCGATAGCCTGTCTACCCAGGCCCTGAGCTATCTATCGGCTTGGGAAAGCTATCGGCGTCGCTGCGATCGCCAGCGCCGGTTGATGAAACTGCTAGTCCCCATCAGTGTAGCCACCGGCATGCTAGTCGCCTATGGCTATAACGTCGTCCGTCAAACGGCTCCAGTCTTGCAGCTGGCTCAAACCGCTGCAACGCCTGACCCTGTGCCCACCTTTCGGACTAATCTACCGGTACCACCCGGCGATTTGGGTCGCACCGGTGTACGCCTTGATCCTGGATTAACCGCTGAGGTTGGCCAGGGCCCACCCCTACAGACCAGGGCTGGGGCGATCGTGGCCCTAGCGCCTCACCTAGGGACTACGGTCGAAACTACTTTAACCGCCCTCCAACCCTGGCGACAACGAGCCCAAACGGTGGGCTCCACCAACCAGATGGCCAGCCTCATGCCCCCTGATCAAGACCGGCAAGTCCTGAACTTAGATCGCCTCGAAAAGATAGCCGAGTGGCGTGCTCCAGACAACCCCAACCGAATGGTTCAAATTTGGTGTGGTCGCAATCAACTGGAGCCGGTTTGTTTCACCTTAACGGAGGACAACCCCTAACTTTCCTCGGCATCGGTCTAGAAACTGGACCTTAGTCCTCAGGAACCAGAACCCAGACGTATAGCTATATATCTGGCTCAGGACATCGAGTAAAGTCCTGGATCTAAGCCTATAGCCAATGGCATCCCCAGCTTCTCCTAACCAGGCCGTCGACTACTATGATATTAGAGCTATTCATCTGTTAAAACGTGTCCATGATCAAAAGTGCTGGTTTGACCTTAGTGTTGATCACGGCTGGACTCCTACCTTGGGTGGGACCCGGTAGCCCCCCTGGAGCGCAGGCCCAATCGGATTTGCCAGATCAGCCGGCAGTAACAGCTGAGGATGGGGCTGGACCGTCCCTGTGTAACCCTGACTTAACTCAGATGGAAATCAATGAGTGCTGGCAGGCCCAGCTGGAGAGCAGCGATCGTCGGTTAACAGCATTATTAGGGGATCTAGAACAGGTTTTGACCGTCGCAGAAGTGGCTCAGTTACGCTCCGTCCAGCGGCTATGGCTAGACTATCGACGGCGGCATTGCCAGTGGCAAGCCAATTTCTTTGCCGGTGGGTCAATTCAACCCATGGTTTATGCAAGCTGTGCCGCCAGCTTGACCTGGGAGCGGATTGCTGCGCTGAAAATGAACCTCTGCGAAGGCCAGGGCATCACTGGCGCCTGTGAGGCCTCTAGGCGTTACGATCAACCCCTGGGTCAGCCATGACGCCCAAAGCCCCCTAGGGAACCTGAGTGAGACGGCAGGGGCTGGATTCAAGGTCAACTCAAGGACAGGGGCGCTGGTGTGGATAACTAGCCGGTAAAGAGCAGTTTTTGAATAATCAGTCCTTTCCCCTGCCCGATATGATTAAAGGGCTATCTCCTCAGCGTGGGGAGCTAGCCATGATCACAGGACAATCTGGCCTCCCATTGAGTCCAGGGCGCCATAGGGCCTGTGGTCACCAGGGGAGAGCCTTCCTATCCTCCCCCCATCCCCTTTTCCTTTGCTGTATCCATGTCTACCCTAAGGTCCTCCCTCGTCAGCCGCGATCGTCCCCCCGCCAAAGACATGGTCTGGATTGCTGGCGGCACATTTTTAATGGGTTCTGACCACCACTATGAGGAAGAAGCCCCAGCTCATCGGGTGCGGGTAGATGGCTTTTGGATGGATCGCTACCCGGTCACCAACGCCCAGTTCCAGAAGTTTGTCAAAGCTACGGGTTATATGACCGTGGCTGAGCAGTCCGCCAATCCAGTGGACTACCCCGGTGCCGATCCCACCCTGCTAGAACCATCTTCAATTGTTTTTACCCCACCGCCCCAGCCCATTGACATGGGTAACCATTACAATTGGTGGAGCTATGTCAGAGGGGCAAGTTGGCGGCATCCCGAAGGGGAGGGCAGCCGCCTGAAGGGGAGGGAAAACCATCCCGTTGTCCATGTTGCCTATGCTGACGCCATAGCCTACATCCAGTGGATTGGCAAAGAATTACCGACGGAGGCGGAGTGGGAGTTTGCCGCGCGAGGCGGCCTAGAGGCTAAAGAGTTTGCTTGGGGAGACGAACTTTACCCTGACGGTAGGTTCATGGCAAATACCTTCCAGGGGGAATTCCCTTACCGTAACTCCGCCGCTGATGGCTATGATCGTACCTCTCCTGTGGGCAGTTTCCCAGCTAACGGCTACGGTCTCTACGACATGATCGGCAACGTTTGGGAATGGACCGAGGATTGGTATCAGCAACATCACCAGATCAAAAAGCCAGCCTGTTGCACCTTGGATAATCCGCGGGGTGGCAGTCAGCAAGCCAGCCACGATCCCTCCGTAGCTGGGGTAGCTATTCCCCGGAAAGTGGTTAAGGGAGGCTCCTTTCTCTGTACTCCTGATTACTGTCGCCGCTATCGCCCCGCCGCTCGAATGGCCCAAGGCATCGACACCTCGACCTGCCACATGGGTTTTCGCTGTATTATTCGCCCGCCGACTTTAACCAGTTAATACCAACCCTGGACATTAACGACCGGAGAGGCTAATTGAATTGGCTACCCAGGGGCATTTCCCAGCAGTGGCAGGAAATGTTTGGGCCTCTAAGGCCTGGATCTCTATGATGTACCCCGGAAACTGTACAGGGAAATAAGATAGAGTCGCTGCCCAGCA
>CAYVMR010000029.1:0-18443 GCA_964452545.1 uncultured bacterium | reverse complement strand
TGAAGATATAGTATGCTATTTAAACCTTGAGGGCGATTAGCACAGTGGTAGCGCGCTTCCTTCACACGGAAGAGGTCACTGGTTCGAAACCAGTATCGCCCATACCAATGGTTCTACTAGGCAGCGGCTAGGCTTTCACGGCTAAATCGCCAGCTATGGAAATCCTCATCTCATCTCCTCCACATCCCGATCATCCGCTTAACACAGATCACCGGGACACTGAGCCTGTGGGGCTCCCCAAGACTCGCTCGTCTAAGCGGTCTAGCACCTCACTATCAACACTCGGGTCAAACTTACGGGCGAAAAACATGCCTGAGGCCTGGATGCGTTCTAGGTCTTCCATGCCTAGAATCAAAGGGCGCCCGCGCTTACTAAGACTGGAGTCCAGGAAGAAATGTTGATGTCCGCTGAGTTTCAGATCAGGGTTATTCGCTAAAACCGTATGGGGATAGACTTCCGAGGGGATGTTCATCAGGCTAAAATGGGCCTTGATCTTGGGATGGGACTGGCTAAACTGTGAAAGATAGTCGGCGGCCCGGCGGGAGAGGGTCATGAACCACAATCCGCCAAACAGCGGAAAGTCTTTGCCAACGATGCCGGAGGTATCTAACCAACCAATTTGTAGGGCATAGCTGGTATCTAGCCGCAGCCATGGCTGAATGCCATGGAGCGCCACCCTGACCAGCCCAAAAACTTGGCGCCATAGCCAGGCGGGCTCGCTGCTCGTCAGCCGCCAAGGGTACAGATAATGATAACGATTATGGGCTTCGTAGTATGGCCAGATGCCGCCCCCCTTACCGTCATCGTCAAAGATCTGTCGGTGATCAATAAAACCGTCAACGTCGGTGGCTGCCAATAGGGTGACTAACTCCCGTAGGGGCCGTGCAGGGTAACACTGGCCTGTCAGGTTAATCACCCAGTCAAAGTTGATTCCCTGATCGTGGGCGTAATCAAGGGCATCTAAATAGGCTTGTACTAGGGAAAAGTCTAGCCGACTACCCCTTTCACGATTCATCACGTAGAGCTTAGAGAATCCTGGGAAGTCGGTGGGGGAGAGTGGGAATGCTTGTGAATTGTGGGTAATAATCACTACGCCGGAAGGGTCAGACTCCTGGATAACCCTGACTAGACGGCGGATTTGAGTCAGATTCTTAAAGGTTTGAACAATGTATAAAACAATCATCACACCTAAGAGGTTGTTTGAAAAACCAAAGACTGTCTTAGATTATACCTGGGAGACAGGCTGATATCGATCAAAACTCAGCGTTTTTGCGTACTCCTGGTGGCAAATTATACTCAAGACAGCCCTTTTGAGCAGTCTCTAGATATAGCATTGGTGCGCCCCATTGCTAGGGGCGATGGCTATGTAACTAACCGTTGTTAAATGGTTGTTATAAGCCGACCACTTATACTTTTAAGTGAGGATAAATACTCTTTTACGTGATTCATGGTGCTAATTACGACCCTAGATGTGACTTGGTCGCTGGGCTATTAATACGGATTAGGTAAAATCTTAGTGGTGGCCCCAGATCACTGGCTCGATCTGGAGCGCTGGGGTTTTCTGCTGTCTTGGTCCTGTTTCCGGCGACGACGATCGCGCCAATCGGCGGCGGTCAAATAGATCACACCGCCAGTAACAATTACCATTAAGACCAGAGCCAACACGGCCAAAACGCTAAAGGCCTGGGCTGGCAAGGTAGACTCCATCGCTATCCCATACATTTACATGGCTGCGTCATCGTCCTGGGTTAGAAGCCATTGCGGCCCCAAACCACCATCGACAGGGAAAAGGTGAAGACAACTAGTAGGGTAACCCAGCCCAAGCTTAGAATATCCATGGCCAACCATAATCGCTATAGGGTAACGTTTTCTATCATAGGCGAAAGCTTCCCCTTCCTCTAGATCCCCCCTTAGTTTGATCAGATCTCTGTGCAGTCACGATTTCTTGCCTCCCAGGTAGATCGGCTGAATTCTCTCAAGGCCGCTGGTTTAGCTGGTTTTACCGCCGCCCTGATGGTGGCTATGTTTTGGCTGGCCCACCCCACTCCCTTGGGTTGGCTGATTCCCCTGGCGATCGCCGCCGTCTCCGGTAGCCTCTTTGGCATCACCTATCGCTATGCTGTGCGCCAGGATCCTAACCCCCAAGTTAAGGCAGGGGTGGTTTTGGCCTTTGGCTTGGTGCGGGGGTTGGCCCTTAGCCAGCAGGCCGGTATGTTCTGGCCTGCGATCGTCTGGTCAACCATGGTGGCCTGTGGTGAGAGTCTAGCCCTGTTTGCCGGGGCTGCTGCCGCCCTGGAATGGGCCCACCAGCGGGGCTGGTTGTCCTTCCCCGGGGACCCTCCCCCCGGTTCCCCGGAGCTGGGGCAAGACCCGTAGGGCCAACCGCCCCAGGAACTGGTTACAATGGCAAAAACACCGCATAGTCACTATTACTCTCCATGATTCCTACCGTTATTGAGCAGTCTGGCCGGGGCGAGCGCGCCTTTGATATCTATTCCCGTTTACTGCGGGAGCGGATTATTTTTCTGGGACAAGAGGTGACCTCCGACTCCGCTAACCTGATTGTGGCCCAGATGCTATTCCTCGAGGCTGAAGATCCTGAGAAGGACATTTATCTCTACATCAACTCCCCCGGTGGGTCCGTAACGGCCGGGTTGGGCATTTACGACACTATGAATCACATCCGTCCCCAGGTGTGCACTATCTGTGTAGGGCTGGCCGCTAGCATGGGGGCTTTTCTGTTGGCCGCCGGGGAAAAGGGGAAACGGATGAGCTTACCCAACTCCCGCATCATGATTCACCAACCCTTGGGGGGAGCCCAGGGGCAGGCTACCGATATTGAAATTCAAGCTCGGGAAATCCTTTATCTAAAACAGCGGTTGAATGAGGCCCTGGCTAACAACACCGGTCAGCCCTTAGAAAAAATTGCTGAGGACACGGAGCGGGACTTCTTTATGGGGCCGCAGGAGGCGGTGGAGTACGGATTGATTGATCAGGTGATTGATCGCACCTCCGTCGGTAGTCGCCCCATGGTGGTTAGCTAGGGCTAAGCCGTGGGTTCGCGGGAGGCGAGGGTTGGGTTTCCAGGTAGAGGAGAAACGCCAGTAGTTCCTCATCGCTGAGGTCGTGGCGCGATCGCTTACCGTAGGAGCGCTCTAAAAATTCCCGTCCCTGGTGAGTGTCCCAGCCCAAGCGTTGGAGTTCTACATCGGTCTGGGCAATAATATCTGACAAATCAATCGGAGAAACCGCTATCTCCTCTAGGGACAGCAATCGCTCCCCTGGGGGTGATGGGTCACTCACGATGCTGGCGGCCTCCGGTGGGCTAGCCAGGGGCATCGGCTCCAGGGTGGCAAGCACCACTGGGGCTTCAGGCTGACCGGCAGGACCGATCTGGGGGGATGTTGCCAGCCGGGCTAAGGGCTCCGGACCCGAGGTTGCTGGGCTGCCTGTGGTCGGTAGCATCAGTTTTTCCAGGGCCCGGTGGGTGGCCAGGTCTTCGGCATTTTCCAGAACCGCTTGGGCTGCCAGCCCCTGGGCCAGGCAGAGACTGTCCACCGTTACACTGACGCGCACCAGGTAAAGCCCATCATGAATGTTCAGGAGCTCTGAAACTAGGCTGGCCTGTGGATAGATTTGACGGAGACTCGCGATCAGGGCATTGGGCACGGGGAAAACCACTCCTAGCCGGGCAGGATAACCGTTATAGCTGTAGCCTTGGAGACCTGTGACCTCGGCTTCGTTCCGGTCGCAGGACGTGGGTCAGAACGCCTACCCAGTGGCGAATGCTACCGGTCCGCCCGGTCCTAAGGGTTCCGGCCAAAGCTATATTATGCTAGGAAACTGCAGCAGGTTACACTAAATAAACAACGTCTTGCCTGATTCCAGTGCTTGATCCTCCAGCCCTGAGGGTGACGGATGGGTATCAGGCAGTCCAGTGCATGGAAAGCTCTCAAATCCAGCCCAGGATGGCTGATCGACAGCAATGCTAGATCAACTGCTAGATATTTCCAGTAATCTTGGGATCGATACCCTGCTGTTGTTACCGGTGCTAATTGCCCTGGAAGCGATTCTCTCCGCCGATAATGCCATTGCCTTGGCGGCGATCGCCCAGGGTTTGGAGGGCGAGCAGTTACAGCGACGGGCTTTAAACTTTGGTCTGGTGATTGCCTTTGGCCTACGGGTAATCTTGATTTTAGCGGCGGGCTGGGTGCTGCAATTTTGGCAGTTTGAGGTGCTGGGAGCGACCTATCTGCTGTGGTTGGTGTTTAAGCATTTTACCAGCCCGGCCAATCAGGTCAGTCACCACCATGGCCCTCGCTTTCAATCCCTTTGGCAGGCTATTCCCATCATTGCCTTCACCGACCTGGCCTTTTCCCTGGATAGCGTGACCACTGCCCTAGCTCTGTCTAAGGAGAGGGTGGTGATTCTGCTGGGTGGGGCGATCGGGGTATTGACCCTACGCTTTATGGCCGGTCTATTTATCCGTTGGCTAGAGGAATTTGACCATCTCGAGGATGCTGGCTTTATTACGGTATCTTTTGTGGGTTTACGGTTGCTCCTGCGGGTGATCGAACCAAGCTTGGTACCGCCGGAATGGCTGATGGTGGTGTTAATTGGTGCGGTATTTGTCTGGGGCTTTTCCCAGCGCAGTTTGCCAATTGGGGATACATTATCTCCAGATACGGCGGCCGTCGCCCCTCTGGAGATCCCCGATTTGTCTCTGCTGGTGGAACTAGAGCCCTCCCTGGAGGAATCTACTGGCGAGCCCGTGGGCGCCACTGACCCAGCCCAATAGGTCATCGGTCTCAGGGTGAACTGTCCTTGCCTCGCCTACCCCTGGGGACGGGTTGTTTGCTAAAGTGGCAGGGCAAAATACCCCGCTTACCCACCTAAACTATGCGTCTTAACCGAAAACCATCGCTGCTCTTGGCCCTGGCCTCGACTGTGGTGCTGCTGGGGGTTGGGGGACTGACCTTCTGGCTGGTCTCTCGACGGCCTCTGAATAACCAGGCTTTGCCCGTGGGAGCCAGCGCTATTCCGGTGGATGCCCTGGCGGTGGTGACCCTGTCGAGTGATACCAACCAGTGGCAGCGGTTACGACAATTTGGTAACGTCAGTAGCCGAGCCCAGTTTGATCAGTTGGTTGGGCAGTGGCGCGATCGCCTGGTGACCCAGTCAGGGTTAGACTTTGCCAAGGACGTCCAGCCTTGGCTGGGGGAGGAGGTCACCCTGGCCCTATTGCCGGCCAACGACCCTGAACCTCTGGCAGAGCTACCCGCCGCCCTCGCCCTACCGGAGGGGCTGGCCAGTTCGCCATGGATAGCCCTGATTTCGATTAAGGATGGGGCTGGGGCTCAGGTCAAGCTGGCGGATCGCCTGGTGTCGGCCCAGTCCATCGACCCTAATCCCTACCGGGGGATCCCCCTTCAACAACTGGGGACTGATCCGGATCAGCGTCTCTACGTTGCCGTCCTCAATGCCGATTTGGCCCTTGTCAGTGCCCGGGTGGACTGGGTGAAACGGGGGATTGATAGCTGGAGGAGTGGTCAATCCCTAGCGGGTGTTCCTGGATTTGTCAGGGCCTTTGAACAATTGCCAGAGGCTAACCCGCTGGTGCGTCTCTATCTGGATGTGCCGATGGCGGTCACCGCCCTTTCCCAGGCGGTGGAGCCGCCCCTGGCGCCTAATCGACTGCAGGCTTTGCAGTCGCCTCGGAGCTTGGCGGGTACCCTGAGCCTCAAAAATCAAAAATTACATCTGCAGGCGCTCAGTTGGCTTGATCAGGGGTCGCCGGGGTTTACCACCGGCAATCGGGCGGACCAGATGCCCCAGCGGTTGCCTGCCAATAGTCTGGTGATGCTCTCAGTGGGGGATTTTCAGCAATTCTGGCAGGACTTTAAGGCGGGTCAACAGCTTTCCGCCCTCTTCCCCTTTCGCCCGGAGGATCTCAGCCTGACCCTGCAATCTACCACTGGTCTGAGTCTGGAGGAGGACTTACTGCCCTGGATGGCCGGCGAGGTGGCTCTGGCTGTGCTGGCCCCGCCTCGCCAAACCCAGCCGCCAGGGAATCTGCCTTTGCCTAACCCGGCGTTGGTGCTGATGGTGAAAAGTAGCGATCGCACCGCTGCTGACAGCACTTTGAAACGGTTGGATGAGGTGATCGCCAATCGTTATCGGTTTGCTGTCGATGCCGTTAATCTAGGGGGCGTAGCGGTCACCCGTTGGACCGCCCCTTTTGATTCCCTCACGTTGGCCCATGGCTGGTTGGCGGGGGATGTGGTGTTTCTCACCGCTGGCCAGGGCATAGCCGAGTTGGTGGCCCCCCGTCCTAGCCGCAGTTTGGCTCAAATGACCGCTTTTCAAACCACCACTGGTGACGCGCCTCGGCCCAATAACGGCCATTTCTTTGTTGATCTGGCGGGCCTAGCGAAGGCTGATAATCAACTGTTGCTCCCCCCCCTGCCCAGCCAGGGTCTATTCAGTGTGACCGGTTTGGAGGCGATGGGGGTAACGGCGACGGTGCTGAGCGATCGCCAGGTCCGCTATGACGTTACCTTGAATCTCAAGCGGGGCGATCGTTTGGCCAACCCACCCGATCCCCAACCGGAGTCTCCTGCCCCAAACTCAGAATAGATTCCAGGCCCAAAACTCGTTACCATAAGTTTAATGTATATCCCTCAATCCCTATGGATTTGATTGCTCTCCAGAGTTGGCTAGATAACGCCGCCTTTGCTGTGCTGTTTGCGACCATGTTGCTGTATTGGACGGGGGTGGCCTTTCCCCAGATCACCCTGCTGCCTAGTCTGGGGACCGCTGGTATGGCCACAGGTAATTTGACCATCGCGGCCCTCTTACTGGCTCGCTGGATTGAGGGGGGCTATTTTCCCATGAGCAATCTCTATGAGTCGCTCTTTGCCCTAGCCTGGGGGCTAACAGCCATGCACCTATTAGCCGAGGCCATGGGCCGCAGTTCCCTGGTGGGGGCGGTAACGGCACCCATTGCCATGGCGATTACCGCCTTTGCCGCCCTATCTCTGCCCAGTAACATGCAGGGCTCCGAACCCCTGGTGCCAGCGCTAAAGTCCAATTGGCTGATGATGCACGTCAGTGTGATGCTGCTCAGTTACGCGGCCCTTTTGGTAGGGTCCTTACTAGCCATCGCCTTTCTGGTTGTCACCCGGGGTCAAGCCGTAGAGCTGAGGGGCAGTTCCGTGGGTACCGGCAGCTTCCGTAACCGGCAGTCTTTAGACCTCGTCACCGCCCCGGCAACCTCCCTTTTGTTGGAAGACCTGACCCCTAGCTTCAGTCTTGGCCAAGGGGATACCCTGGTGTTGGAGAAACCGTCAGTCAGCCAACTAGCCACTAAGGCTCAACCCCTTTCTCCCCAACGGCTGACCCTGGCGGACAGCCTGGATAATATTAGCTATCGGATGATTGGCTTGGGCTTTCCCCTGTTAACCATTGGCATTATTGCCGGGGCGGTGTGGGCTAATGAGGCCTGGGGGTCCTACTGGAGTTGGGATCCTAAGGAAACCTGGGCATTAATTACCTGGTTAGTCTTTGCGGCCTACCTCCATGCCCGCATTACCAAGGGCTGGCAAGGACGTCGACCAGCGCTTTTGGCCGCTACTGGTTTTGCTGTGGTTTGGGTTTGTTACCTGGGGGTTAACCTTCTGGGGAAGGGATTGCACAGTTATGGTTGGTTTTTCTAACTAACCCTGACCTGCCCTAGACTTTGGTTTTGTCTCCCGTGTCAGGCTGTACAGCCGCAATCTTAAGGCCTAGACCTTTTCCAGAGGGCAAGGGTAAGGTCTAGCTTTTTCCTAGTTGTCGGTCTTAATCACCGGAAAAGTAATATTAATATTTTAATAATGGCAATGGCTTAATATAAGAATCGCATTCGACTTCCCTAGCCTATGTCTGTTATCCCGTTGCGGATTAGCTCTACAGTCGTAGAACTAACCATGGCTCTAGGGCTATTGGTTGGTGGTTGTGCTCGCTCCTCACCTCCGGTTGATACGGCTAAAGCCGTACCGGTCCAGATTCAGACCTTAGAGCCTGGCACGGTGGAAGATAGCTCTGAGTTTATCGGTACGCTGGAGGCCGAACAGCGCATAGCCCTTAAGTCTGAAGTTAGCGGTCGCATTGCTCAAATCTTTGTTACCTCTGGTGACGGGGTTGGCCAGGGTCAACCCATCATTCAACTGCGTCCTGAGCGGGTGGGGGCGGAGGTGGCTAGCGCCCAGGCGGCGGCGGAGGCGGCTGCCTTTGCTCAACAGGCGGCCCAGGCCCAGGTGGATGGGGCCCAGGCTAACCTGGCCCGCACCCAATCCGATCTGCAACTGGCCCAGACTGACTTCAATCGCAGCCAGCGCCTGGCGAGTAAGGGGGCGATCAGTCGACAGGAATTAGACAGTGCTCAAAATCGATTGGAGGCGGCTCGAGCGGCTGAGAAGAGCGCTCAGGATGGTTGGCGAGCAGCCCAGGCCAGCTTACAGCAAGCCGCCGCCAGCTTGCGCCAGGCCCAGTCCCAGGTCAATGTCAAACAGGAGGACCTGGGCTTTACCCAGGTTGTCGCTCCCGTGGCGGGTCGGGTGGGGGATATGGCGTTGCGGGTGGGAGACTTTATCAGTTCGGGTCAGACCTTGACCACCATTGTGCAAAATCAGGATCTCTTTATCCGTCTGCAGGTGCCCACCAGGCGTGCCACCCAGCTGCGTCTAGGTCTGCCGATAGAGTTGCTTAACCCCGATACCGGAGAATCCCTCGCCACCGGCACCCTCGGATTTATTTCCCCCGATGTCGATACCCCGGCCCAGTCGATCCTGGTCAAGGCTCGTTTCCCCAATGAGGCCAGCCTCTTAAGGGATGGTCAACTCGTCCAGGCCCGAATTATTTGGAGTACGACCACCGCCCTGTTGGTACCCACGGTGGCGGTGACCCGCCTGGGTAACCAAAGTTTTGTGTTTGTTGCTACCGACCAAACCAGTGAACAGGGACAACCTTTACAGGTTGCCTCTCAACGTCCTGTCCAATTGGGAGATATCCAGGGTGGCAACTACCCCGTTTTAGAAGGACTGAAAGCTGGGGATCGGGTGGTGGTGACCAATATTCTTAAGCTTAAGGATGGTTTACCGATTAATCCCCAGGCTACCAGCGCTCTCCTGTCTTCGGGTCGTTAATTGTCTTCCGCCCTAGTCCTCTGTTCAGGTTGTCCCGATGGCCCTGCTGTCCATAGCTGATAATTTCATTCGACGGCCCGTGTTGGCTACGGTGGTCACCGTTTTGATGTTATTGGTGGGCGGTATCGCCATTCCCCTGCTGCCCATTGAGCAGCTCCCTGAGCTTGCCCCTGTACAGGTGCAGGTGGCGGCTACCTATACAGGGGCCGATGCGGCTACCGTCGAAAATACTGTGACTAGCGTACTGGAGCGGGAAATCAATGGCGTCGAGGGGATGGATTATCTTACCTCCAGTAGTACTAACACGGGCCAAAGCACGATTAACATTGTCTTTCGTCCTGGCCAGGATAAGGACCAGGCCCAGGTCAACGTGCAAAATCGGGTGGCGGTGGCCCAACCCCAGTTGCCCCCTGAGGTCAATAACCTGGGGGTAACAGTGCGGGCCCAATCCCCCAGTACCCTGCTGGTCTACCGGTTTTATACCGAGGACGATCGCTACGATGCGCTGTTCCTGAATAACTATGTCGACTTATTTATTCTCGATGAAATTAAGCGCATTAACGGGGTTGGTAATGCCCAAATCTTTGGAGCGGGTCGCTATGCCATGCGACTTTGGCTTGATCCGATCGCCCTGGCGAAGCAGGGGTTGACCCCTGGGGATGTGGTAAAAGCCTTGCAGGAGCAGAATATCCAAGTGGGGGGTGGGTCGATTGGGGCGCCCCCTACCCCCCTCGAGCAAAGCTATCAGTTCACCGTACGCCTGCCGGGTCGTCTATCCGAGGCCAGGGAGTTTGAAAACCTGGTCCTCAACGTCGCTGCCGGCGGAGGCCTGCTGCGGCTCAGGGATGTCGGTCGGGCTGAGCTGGGTTCGGAGAACTACGGTTTTGATGTTAAGGCCGATGATCACCTGGCGGCGGGGCTCCTGGTTTATCAGTTACCCGGCAGCAATGCTCTGGATGTGGCCAGCGCCATTCGAGAGCGGGTAGCGGAGTTGGAGCCCAGTTTCCCCCCGGGCTTAAGGGCTGAGATTGTGTTTGACACCACTGACTTTGTCAAGGTCTCCCTGCGGGAGGTGGTGGTTACCCTGGTGCAGGCGATCGCCCTGGTGCTGCTGATTCTTTTTGCCTTTTTGCAAAGTTGGCGGGCTACGGTGATTCCGGCCATTGCCATCCCCGTATCTCTGATTGGGGCGATGGGCTTTCTGTTGCTGTTTGGCTTTTCCATCAATAGCTTGACCTTGTTTGGCTGCATCCTGGCCACGGGCCTGGTGGTGGATGACGCCATTGTGATTGTGGAGGCTATTTCCGCCAAAATTGATCAGGGTATGCGCCCCCGCCTGGCGGCCTTGGATGCTATGGGAGAGCTCTCCGGTGCCGTGATCTCCACATCCCTGGTGTTGATGGCGGTGTTTATTCCCGTTGCTTTTTTCCCGGGCACCACCGGTAAGATCTACCAGCAGTTTGCCCTGACCATTGCCTTTACGGTGTTGGTGTCCACCCTTAATGCCCTGAGTTTTTCGCCAGCCATGGCGGCCCTACTCCTGCGAGCCAATCAGGACTCTCACCGGGCGGGCCTGTTGAACTGGTTTTTCCAGCGCTTTAATGACTTACTCGCCAGGGTGATTGAGGGCTATCGCCGCTTGGTCAGCGGGTTGATCCGAGCCCGTTACCTGGTGCTGGCTGCGTTTATGGCGGGTCTAGTCCTGTTGGTGGCCATGTTTCGGGTGGTTCCCACGGGCTTTGTCCCGCCTGAGGATCAGGGCTACTTCATTGGTATTGTCCAGGCTCCGGACGGGGTTTCCCTGCCCTATACCCAGGCGGTGATGGCTAAAACCAATGCCCTGCTGTCAGACTTTCCGGAGATTAGCAGTACCTTCTTGATTTCTGGTTTTGGCTTTGATGGGGCGGCCCCCAACCGAGGCATTTTCTTCGCCACCCTCACCCCCTGGGATCAACGGCGCGGGTTGAAGGCCTCCGTGTTTGGCCTGCTTCCCCGGGTCAATCAGGCTCTGCAGGGCATTCAGGAGGCCAGGGTGATTGCCTTTAATGCAGCACCGGTGCCCGGGTTTAGCCCCACAGGGGCGTTGGAAATGCAACTGCTGGACCGCAGCGGTGGTCAGCTGACCATTGATGATTTCCTCACCAATAGCCTGGAGGTGATTGCCACGGCTAATCAGTCCCCGGCCGCCGCCGGGGTGTTTACCCAGTTCACCGCCAGTACTCCACAAATTCAGGTGGACCTGGATCGCGATCGCCTCAAGGCCATGGATGTTGATCTGGCGGAAGCCCAGTCAGCCCTGGGTACCTACCTGGGGTCTCGCTATGTGAATGACTTTAGCTTCGGCGGTCGCAACTATCGGGTCTTTATTCAAGCGGATGCCCCCTTTAGGGACAACCCCGCCGATATTCAAGCGATCTATGTCCGTAGTAAAAGCGGTGCCATGGTCTCCCTGGCCGAGGTGGTGAGCCAAGGGGAGACCGTGGGGCCATCCACCATTAACCATTTCAACCTGTTTCGATCCATTAAGTTAGAAGGCCAGCCGGCCCCTGGGGCCAGTACCGGTCAATTGATCCAGGCCATGACCGCCGCCCATGTCCAGGCCGCCCTACCCTCCGTCGGACAGGCCTGGCAGGGGACGGCCAAGGAGGAGCTGGCCTCGGGGGGAGCCGCCGGGATTATCTTTAGCCTCGGGCTGGCGGTGGTGTTTTTGGTGTTGGCGGCCCAGTATGAAAACTACGTGGATCCGATTATCATCCTGCTGACCGTTCCCCTGGCCATTTTAGGGGCCTTGATATTTCTGTCATTGCGGGGGTTGGCCCTAAATGTCTATGCCCAGGTCGGGCTGGTGATGTTAATTGGTTTGGCCAGTAAAAACGCCATTCTCATTGTTGAATTTGCTAACCAGGCCAGAGCCCAGGGGCTGGGTCTGGTGCCCGCGGCCATTAACGCGGCCCAGCAACGGTTCCGGCCCATTATTATGACCAGCATTTCCTCCCTGGCGGGGTTCTTTCCCCTGCTGGTGGCCACTGGGGCGGGTAGCGCCAGTCGCTGGTCGGTCGGTTACACCGTATTTGGCGGACTTTTAGTGGCTACGGTCTTGAGTTTGTTGGTGGTGCCGGTTTTATATGTGGTTTTTAAGGGGCTGGCAGACTGGCTCTTCTCAGAAAAGCCCCTGTCTCCCCCAGCGGAGGTGCCCACCGATCCGGTAGCGCCCTATCAGGAGGGCCCCTAGGGCCAGATCTAACACCGCTGTACCCGTCACGGTCCACCGCCTTGCCACCTTCTTGCCCGGAGCACCCTATGGATAGCCAAGAATACCTGGATTTGATCACCCGACTTGAGGCGATGGAGGCCAAGCTCGAAGCGTTTATTCAGCAGGGCTTAGTCGAGCGAGTTGCCCGTTTAGAGGATGTTCTGTCGTTAATCACCGATGTGGATCGCTACCAGCGATTACAAAACCTGCTCAAAACCGGTAAATTACGGGAAGCCGATGAGGAAACCCTGGGGGTGATTTTGCAGCAGGCCGGCACCTCCGACCGTGAAGAACTCACCCCGGAAGCAGTTAAGCGGTTTTCCTGCAGTGTTCTACGAGTCATTGATCGGCTGTGGATTACCTACACTGGCGGTCGATTTGGGTTTAGTGTGCAGCGGCGAGTTTACCAGGAGGTGGGGGGGAGTTTGGAAACGGCCCTTGCCCAAGATGGGGCCCTCCTGAGAAAGTTGGGAGATCAAGTCGGTTGGCGCCAGGACGATCAATGGAAAACCCTGGATCAGGCAACCTATACCTTAGACGACCCGGTGGGGTGTTACCCAGTGCTTTGGTGGGACTCTCCCTACGGCGCAAAAATGGTGAATTATTTTTTGGTACGACTACTGACCTGTGATCTTTAGGGCTGTTAACCCCAGCCAAAACGGGCCATGCTGGACTCGAACCAGCGACCGACCGCTTAGAAGGCGGTTGCTCTATCCGCTGAGCTAATGGCCCCGGGGTATAGCGTTGGCCAGAACGCTTAGGGCATGCTGTAAAAGCCGAAGCCCTGATTGGCTAGGTGTGCTGGCGCGTTTACGCCCCATCAGCCGGGGCTGTCGCTATCACCATCCTATTGTAAGCCTAGTGACAATCCTGGCAAGGGTTTGGAGGTGGCCCTGAGATCCAGCCAATGTCCACCACAAAGAGATCGTTTTGGCCGGAAACCCCTGGGTCGACTGAGGCGGTGGCGAGGTCCGAGGTGCCAAGTCCGCTCTATTGCCCGGTGCTACATCTATAGTCAAACCCTTAACTTTTGCTGAGGTGCAATGTAGTATGCACAGGGCAGACTTTAGGATTTAGAGAACTTGCTGAGTTCAGAACGATGGCTCAGGCGATGCGGAGTTGTTCTCAGCCAGCAGCTATTCATAGGCCACCCCCATGTTTATTTTGAAACGTCAGGATGTTGAAATTAAAAAAGTTAAACTCCCCGATCAAGCGGAGCCTATTTTAATTTTGTTCTACCGGGGTCAACGCTTTAAGTTGCTGGGTATTTTCCCCGCCGCTCAAGAGCAAAAAGCTCGCTTGCTTTGGCGAAATTTGACTGACCATCAGGGTAAGGTCTGTGTGCTACTGGAGGAACCGGAGCGCTTTAGCCTGTGGGGACGGCTACAGACTAATTCGCTAGCAGACCCTAGCGTCTCGATGCCGGTGGCTAGCCCCAGGGGCCAGAATCTTTATATCAAAGCTTGCCTGCTTTTATTGCAAGGACTGTACATGGACGTGGACGACTTACTGGGGCCCAAACAAACTAAACGGTTTGAAGCGGATTTGGCTAAGATGTTGGCGGACTGGCACTTTCCCCTGGGAACCTCTCCCCAAACCTTTAAACACCTACTGCAGCTAGATCCTTTACAGTTACAGTTGACCCAGCTTCCCCCTTGGCAAGAACACCATCTGCAGCGTCTGCTGGAGGAGGTCTACCGGATTGGTCGAGATTACTTTGGCAATGCCGACTTTGCCGGTCGGGCCTTGGACAACTTGGCGGATTTGACCGATCACGAGCAACAACAGGTACGGGCCTGGTTGCAGGATTCACCCAGCGGCAGAAGTTGGTTGTCGGCTAACTCCCGGTTTGAGTAGTGGTTGGTTATAATGCTGATGTCGGTGTTGATTTCCTCCTCCTGGCTGAGTCGTTCCGCCCTGGCGGTGGCCCCGGAGTTATTGGGCTGCCAGTTGCGGCGCTGCTGGCCGGATGGTCGCCAGCTAACCGCTGTCATTGTTGAAACCGAAGCCTATACCGCCGGCGATCCTGCCTGCCACGCCTATCGCCGGGAAACCCCCCGCAATCGGGTGATGTTTGGTCCGGCGGGCTACAGTTATGTCTACCTAATCTACGGTATGTACCATTGCTTTAATGTGGTCACTGATCGCGAAGGGGTCCCCAGCGCTGTTTTGGTGCGGGCGGTGGAGCTGGTGACCATCCCTGACTGGTTAGCGGGGTATCGTCAGGAAAAACCCCGGCGGTGGGGAGCGGGGCCTGGCAAACTATGTCGGCTATTAGGGATCGATCGCCAACTCAGCGATCGCCCCCTCCACCCCAGTACTGGCCTCTGGCTCGAGGGCCCCAGCCCTGACTGGCAGGCTCGCCTGCAGACAGAGGCGATCGTGCAAACCACTCGCATCGGCCTCAGCCACGGGGCTGACCGACCCTGGCGTTGGTATGTGAGGGAGGCGGCCTCCGTGTCAAAGCCCTAAGTTCCAGGGATAGCCGATCAACTCTCCACCTCCCCGGTAAACAGGGTGGTAAGGGGCATGGCCTCCAGATCGCAGACCTCCCTCAGGTAGCGGGACAGCACATCGGCCTGACCGTGGGTGACGTACACCCGTTCGGCGCCGGTGTCCTGCACCGTTTGAATCAGCCCCGGCCAGTCGGCATGGTCCGAGAGGACAAAGCCCCGCTCGTAGCCCTGGCGACGGCGGGCTCCCCGCACCGCCATCCAACCGGAAGCAAAGGCAGTCTGGGGCTGTTTAAAACGCCTCATCCAGCTCGACCGATAGGCGGAGGGGGGCGCTAACACCAGATCGCCTCGATAATGGTGATTGGCAGGCATGGCGCTGGTGACCTGGGTAGGGGCCATGGCCACCCCCTGGGCGCGGTAGAGTTGGGTGAGGCTGTCGATAGCGCCATGCAGGTAGATGGGGCGATCGCTCAATCGGCCCAATTCACTCAGTAGCCGTTGGGCCTTGCCAAAGGCATAGCAGAACACCACGGCGGGGCGTTCCTGATCTGCCTGCCACCAGCGATAGATTTCTGCGGCGGTGGCCGCCCCGCTCTGCCAGCGGTAAATCGGCAAACCAAAGGTGGCCTCGGTGATAAAGGTGTGGCAGGGGACCACCTCAAAGGGGGTACAGGAGGGATCGGCGCCCCGTTTATAGTCCCCCGACACCACCCAGACCTCCCCCCGGTACTCCACGCGGATTTGGGCGGAGCCCAGGACGTGCCCGGCTGGGTGGAAGGAGACCCAGGTTTGACCGAATTTCATCGGTATGCCATACTCAACCCCTTGCACCTGGGTGTGGGGCCCCAGCCGCTGTCGCAAAATTGGCACCGAAGCTGTGGTCGCTACATAGTGGGTCGATCCGGGGCGGGCGTGATCGCTATGGCCATGGGTGATCAGCGCTTGATTCACCGGTCGCCAGGGGTCAATGAAAAACTCTCCCTTTTCGCAGTAGAGCCCCTCCGGGCGCACGGTAATTAAGGTCATGATCAAGGGGGTAGAGGGTAGGCGATGGGGGCATCCCTTCGATGATATGGTAAACAAAGATGAACCCGGGCAAGGGCCTGATCAGACGAGTGAATCTATGGAAAAGCAACGTGGGGTGACGGTTTGGTTTACCGGTTTAAGTGGATCGGGCAAGTCCACCATTGCCCGGGCCTTGGAGGCTCAGCTGCGGCAGTGGGGCTACGGCCTGGAGGTGTTGGATGGGGATATTGTTCGCACCAATTTGACGAAGGGCCTGGGGTTTAGCCGCGCAGACCGGGATGAGAATATTCGCCGGATTGGCTTTGTCTCCCACCTGCTGACCCGCAATGGGGTGATCGTTCTGGTCTCGGCCATTTCCCCCTACCGAGAAATCCGCGAGGAGGTGCGCGATCGCATCCACGATTTTGTTGAAGTATACGTCGATGCCCCCCTCCAGGTCTGCGAAGACCGCGATGTTAAAGGGTTGTACAAACGGGCCAGGGCCGGAGAAATCAAGCAGTTTACCGGCATTGATGACCCCTACGAGGCTCCCCTTAACCCGGAGGTGCACTGCCACACCGATCAGGAGACGGTGGAGGAAAGTGTGGTGAAGGTACTGGCTAAGTTGGAAACCCTGGGCTACATTCAATTGGCGGCCACCGCAGCCCCCTAGTGGACCGCCGTCCGCTCTAGCCAGCCCCGCATTTTGCCAGGGTTGAGCAAGCCCTGGGGATCCACCCTGGCCTTAAACTTAACCTGAGCGGGGTCCACCTGCTTCATGCCGCCATCCTCCAGGATGTAGGTGTGGGGGTTAGCAATCAGGGCCCCCTGGGCCTCGTGGTAATCGATAATCTCCTGCAGCCGCTCTGGGGTGGAGTAGCGCACCACCTGCAGACCCACCGGACAGACCCGGCCCCCCACCCGCACGTACTCCAGGTGCATTTGCACCTCGTCACCAAAATGGTCATAGCAGTGGCGCACCAGCCTTTGCTCGGGGTCGTAGGGAAATACCGTTTGCAGGTAGGTGAGGCTGGGGTCAGTGCTGCGGGCGTGGAGGGTGGTGTGGTTCCAGGTGAACTCCGCCAGTAGGGTGCCCCGACTGGCCTCCTGGGCGGACCGGCGGTAGGTGATGGTGCCCTGGTATGCCCGCACCAACTCCTCAAACAGCTCCAGGCTGGGTTCCGCCACCATCAATAGGGCGGCGGCCTGCCCCTCGGGTAGGTAGGGCTTCAGGGATACAAAGTAGCTCGGCACCGGCCAGGCGAAAATGCTAATTAGTTTTTTGATCAGACCGTCCGACTCCCCTAGCTGCTGGCCAAAGTCGGCGGCGGTGACAAAGTCAGGGAAGGTGACGATCAGCTCGGCCCAGGGGTAGGCGGGGGCTAGGGGAATTTCTAGTTCGGTAATAATGCCATTGGTGCCGTAGGCATGGTTGACCGGCTGGGTGGCGTCCCCCCGCAGCTCTAGGATCTGGGGGGAGCGCTCCAGGGTCACAATCCGCAGGGCCTGGAGGTTGCCGCGATCGCGCAGTTGACCGTAGGTAATCGAGCCAATACCGCCACTGCCCCCGGCAATAAAGCCCCCCATGGTGGCGGTGCGGTAGGTGGAGGGATACATCCGCAGTTCCCAGCCTACCTCCCGGGTGGCCCGATCGATGGCGGCCAGTTTGGCCCCAGCCTGCACCCGAGCTACCCCAGGGTTAACCCACAGAACCTGGTTGAGACGGGTCAGATCCAGCACCACCCCCCCCTGGAGGGGGATGCACTGGCCATAGTTGCCGGTACCGGCACCGCGCACCGTGATCGGCAGCCCCGCCTGGCTACAAACCTGGGCCACGGTTAACACCTCCGCCTCACTGGCCGGTCGCACCACCAGATCCGCCCGATAACCGGCTAACTGCTTCTGGAGTAGGGGGCTAAAGTAATAGCTATCCTTGGAAAGCTTCTCCAGCTGTTGGGGGTCACGCACCACCTCAATGCTGCCCAGGCTATGCACGAGCCCGTCCCAATTAGTCTCCACAGGAAAAGTCATGGCGGTTACAGCGATCGTAGGGCAGTTGGCTCAGCCCCTGCCTCAGGCATGGGCAGGGTCATGGCTGGGGCCAGAACGCTGAGGCCAGGGTGAATTGGTCAAGGCAAAGGCTGGGTAGGCGTTCTGGCTCACCGCCGCCGGGCTACGGCTATCCTAACCTGCTACCGCTGTTCTAGGTTAGAAATTTCGCCATAGGGTGCCCTTGGGGGAGCACCGATGGGTTGGACTGGGCTTAGGTTAAACTCCATCAGGGCCAGGGCGAAATTACGGTGTTCGTGGTCAGCCTGGCTGAGTTTAATCAGGGCAAACCGTTGGAGCGGGCTGAGGGCCTGCCATTGATCCAGGCTAAGGGGTGTGCCCAGGCGACTGGCCTGGGCTGTGACTGAGGGGGGGATGTGGTCTAGCCGTCCCCAGGCCGGGTCAGGGTCAATCGCCAGATCGGTGGGCCACTCACCGGTCTGGTCGTAAACCCACTGGCGTAGCCGCTGGCGATAGGCCCGCACCTCCGCCGGG
>CAYVMR010000028.1:6746-18687 GCA_964452545.1 uncultured bacterium | reverse complement strand
TCGCCCACCTCTCAAAGGAGGTCGGCACCGGATCCTTATCTACCACTACCCTGACTTTTTGTCCCGGCTCAGGGGGACTTATGGTCATTGGATTCTCCTCTCTACTACTCGAAAATACAGAGCGGATAAAGATGCTTCCTATATATAGAAATGACTCTATAAGAAAGCTCAAGGATACGGTTGAGAACCAACCATATTACCCACTTTTGACAAAACCCTGGGGCTGAAGGTACAACCAGCCAGGATCCTCTTGCAGGAGTGTAGTCCTTGTATGGTGATCGTCTGGTATCTCTGAAATGCCACAGGTGGCTCGAACAAGACGGGCCACCATGGCCTCTAAAAACCAAGACTAGTTAAGTAACAAGTTACAGAATCGCTGTGGTCCTTGGTAAGGGAACTTTTCACAAGTTAATAACTCCGACCGGAGAATAATGCCTGAGGGGATTTTTGTTGGGAGGAGATGGGCGGCGGGTTTAGGTGGAGGGGAGCGTTGGCTGGTGTCGGTGGGCTTGAATTTCAGCGATCGTAAATAATCGGCTAAAGGCTAGATGCCGTTCCGCATAGAGTTGTTCCCCGCCCTGTTGCCGGTCAACTAAAGCTAAGACCTGCTTAACTTGGTAGCCTGCTGCTTGCAGCCGGTCCACGGCCTGTAGGGCTGATTGACCGGTGGTTACAACGTCCTCTAAAACAGCAACCAAGCTGCCGGGCGGTAGATTTAACCCCTCAATGTAGGCTTTCGTACCGTGACCTTTGGCTTCTTTCCGGATAATTAGGGGGAACAGAGGACGATTAGCGTAGAGCCCCACTAGGCTGACCGCCGTTACCATGGGATCGGCTCCCAGGGTTAAGCCAGCTACCCCTAAGGTGTTTGGGTCGAGTTGATCGAGTAGTAATCGACCTACCATCAAAGCCCCCTGGGGATGTAGCGTCACTAACTTGCCATTGATGTAATAGGGGCTGGGTTGGCCAGAGGTCAGCAGAAAGTCCCCCTCTTGATAGGCTTCCTGGCAGATTAGGTTAAGTAGGTAGGACCGCAGTTGATCGGTGGGTAAGGTCGTCAGGGTCGACCCGGGGGTGGGTAGCAGGAAGGGGCTAAGGGTTGAAGCGGGGCTGGTGAGGGTTGAGTGGTCGCTCATGGCTAATTCTCTGCCGGTGTTAACGCTGGAGGGGGGTTGATTGTGTTACTTTGACTCTTTTGCGGTATAAGGAATGCAGGGCTGTTGGGCTTAGTCTGAGACGTTTTGAACCCATAATTAACGCCAGAGTCGAGTCAAAGCTGCCATCCATATTCAACCAGGAGATTTTGTTATGGCTATTAGACTTTCGGGTTTTTCCAGCATTACCCTGGCACTGGTTGCCCTAACCAGTTTAGCTGCCCCTAGGGCCATGGGCCAAGAGACCAAGCCCCTAACGCTGCCAGCAGCTATGGATGACCTAATTTCCACCTATTCCCAGGATTACTTTAGCAATCGCACCATGGGGCGACAAGCGGCTCGCATGTTCGGCTTTGGTTTTCCTGAGCGAGAACTAGAGTGGGACGCCCATGCCCTCTCTGTTGCCCTTAGGCATGCCATGGATCAACAAAACAGCATGGATCCGACCTTGCGGGTGCCTGACTTAAGTAATCCTTTCACCACCAGTTTGTTGACCATGACCGGCGGTGGCTCCCCCAGTGTGGGGACCCAGTTTATCTTTGAGGGTCGTTAGTTAATCGGGTGGCTAAACTAGCGGGTGGATAAATTAGGGCATCCAGGGTGCAGGAGTTGAACCTGCCTAAGGCGAATTATGAGTTCGCTGCCTCATCCGCTCGGCCAACCCTGGCTACTGATTATTATTCTACTGTAACCCTAGGTTTTAATCCTGCTCTATTTTAGCTGTCTCGCACTAATGAAGCCATGAATTCTGCCGTCGCCTTAACGCTCATCCTATTGTCTTTAATGATCGGTGCTGGAGTAGTCAGTGCATCCTGGGGATTTACCCTAGGGCGGGAAGCCTTGACTGGGGTTAGGCAGCCGGATGCTCGCCCTACTAGTGGTACTTTGGCTAGTCAGCAGTCCGGTTTTGGCCACGATGGGGATGTGAGGCTGGCTAAGGAAGCGGAAATTCTAGAGAAGGTGAAGGCTCGCATGAGTGGTGGAGGTCAGTAAGGCTGTTTTTGATGGCCTTGCTAGTTATTTATGTCCCTCCCTCCTCCGTGCCTGAGTTTACTAATTCCTGAGACATTGCCCTTCAGTGCGGTGGCTTCTCGCCTGATGGCGGTTTTTCTGTTGATTGGCATTAACGCTTTTTTTGTTGCTGCTGAATTTTCGATTGTCTCGGTACGGCGATCGCGCATTAGTCAACTCGTCTCCCAAGGGGATGTCCAAGCTAAGACCGTACAGCGTTTGCAGCGCAGTCTAGACCGCCTCCTATCGACTACCCAATTAGGCATTACCCTCTCCAGCTTGGCCCTGGGTTGGATTGGCGAGGGAACGATGGCTACCTTAGTGGCTTTTTGGATTAGCCACATGCCCATTACCCAGGGACAGGGGGAAGCCCTAGCCCATGCTCTGGCTATTCCTATGGCCTTTTTCCTGGTGGCCTACTTGCAAATCGTACTAGGGGAGCTTTGTCCCAAATCCCTGGCTATGCTCTATCCAGAGCAGTTAGCCCGCTTTCTGAGCCCCCCCAGTTTAACCATCGCCCGTTTATTTAATCCTTTTATCTGGATTTTGAACCAGTCCACCCGGTTACTCCTCCGTTCCTTGAGGATTCGCTATAGTGACCAGCTTGGCTATAGTCGCCTAACCCCAGAGGAACTGCAGTTAATTATCCGCACCACTACTGAAACCCCTGGTCTGGATGCGGAGGAGCGGGAACTGCTCAACAATGTGTTCGAATTCCGGGATGTTACCGCTGGAGAAATTATGGTGCCACGCACCCAGATTGATGCGATGACGGGTGCTGCCAGCTTGGCTGATTTGTTTGAGGCGGTGGCGGCCACGGCCCATTCCCGTTATCCAGTTATTGGCGAATCCCTCGATGATATTCAAGGTATTGTGGACTTGAAGTATTTGCTACAGCCCCTGGCAAAGGGCCAAATCACCTTAGACACGCCGATTCAGCCCTGGGTACAGCCTGCCCGATTTGTGCCCGAACCAACTCCTCTCCATGAGATTCTTTCTACCATGCAACGCACGGGGCAGGAACTGGTGATGGTGGTCGATGAGTTTGGCGGTACGGCGGGATTACTCACCCTACGGGATCTAACTACGGAAATTATTGGTGAGGTTCATCAAGCGAATGGAGCCACTGAAGGTGTGGTGGAAAAACTTGACGAAATCTCCTACCGCATTAAGGCCCAAGCCGATCTATACGTGGTTAATGAGTTACTGGGTTTGGACTTGCCCTATAGTGATGATTACCAAACCCTAGGAGGATTCTTGATTGATCGCATGCAAAGGATTCCCCAGAAGGGGGATGTCTACGTTGATAGCGATCGCCGCTGGGTAGTGCTTTCGACCGATGGCCCTAAATTAGAAGATATCTTGATGACCAAGCTAAATAATTAGGGGAACTGCTGTCGTTATACCCCATCGACGGTTGAGCTTTGCAGACAACCTCCCCAGAGCCCGTGCTAACCTGGGATTGGTCAAGGCGATCCATTAATTTTTACACCTCTAGCCATTGTGATAGTATCTGAAAGAATTATGAAGCCTAGCGGTCTTGACCCCGTCCCCCGTAGCTCCTGTCAAAGAGCTCAGGGCCTCGAAAGCAAACTGTCTGGAGTGATGGCCAACCATTAGTTTGTCCTCCCTTCTGTAGCTGCTACCTGTTTATGACTGTCCTAGTGACGCAGCTATCGATTATTACCTAGCCTTTTTTCGTCCCCATAAGGAGGGACAGGCGTGCCCCAACCCACTTCCCTATCTCCATCCCCTCTGGACATGACCCCTTCCCATCGCCATTCTTCCGATCCAGTTCGTGTTGGTGTGATTGGTGTGGGTAACATGGGACAGCACCATACCCGCGTTCTGAGTCGCTTTAAAGATGTTGAGTTGGTTGGCATCTCTGATGTCAATGTGGAACGGGGGTTGGATACGGCTGGGAAATATCGAGTCCGTTTCTTTGAGGATTATCACGATTTATTGGGCCATATTGATGCCGTCTGTATAGCCGTGCCTACCCGGCTCCACCACGCCGTTGGCACGGCCTGTCTGCAGTCTGGTGTCCATGTGTTGATTGAAAAACCGATTGCCGCCAGTATTGCAGAGGCAGAGTCTCTGGTTAATGCCGCGGCGTCGGCTAATTGCATTCTTCAGGTCGGCCATATTGAGCGTTTTAATCCAGCCTTTCAGGAGCTTCATAAAGTCCTCAATACGGAAGAGCTCCTTGCCCTTGAGGCCCGTCGCATGAGCCCTTACTCCCAGCGCGCCAATGATGTTTCCGTCGTGTTGGACTTAATGATTCATGATATTGACCTACTGTTGGAGTTGGCCGGTTCAGGGGTATCGACCTTGACCGCCAGTGGCGGTCGAGTGGCGGCATCCGGTTATCTAGACTACGTCACTGCCACCTTGGGCTTTAGCAATGGTATTGTCGCCACCTTAACCGCTAGCAAGGTAACCCATCGCAAGATTAGGACTATTGCCGCCCATTGTAAAAACTCCCTCACCGAAGCCGATTTTCTAAACAACGAAATTTTGATTCACCGTCAAACCACGGCCGACTGTTCGAGTGACTATGGGCAGGTGTTATATCGCCAGGATGGCTTAATTGAAAAGGTTTACACCAGTAATATTGAGCCGCTCCATGCGGAGCTAGAACATTTTATTAACTGTGTGCGCGGTGGCGAGCCTCCCTCCGTTGGTGGTGAACAGGCCCTCAAGGCACTCCGACTGGCTAGCTTAATTGAGCAGATGGCCTTAGATGGTAAGCCCTGGCAGCCTATCGACTTGACTGCCGCAGGTGTTGATGTCCCCCTATCGGTGTAGGGCTATACCCTGCCTCTCGTATGTCTCATGGCGATTAACTTGCCCCAGGTTATTTTCCTAGATGCGGTAGGTACTCTGTTTGGGGTAGCTGGTACGGTCGGCCAGGTCTATGGAAATTTAGCCCATCGTTATGGGGTTGAAGTCGATGCCAGTGCCCTTAATCAGTCTTTTCTGCGAACCTTTAAGGCAGCTTCGCCGATGCCCTTGGGTAGTGACCGCCGGCTATCAGTGGCCGATCAGGAGTACCAGTGGTGGCGTTTGGTCGCTCAACAAACCTTTAGCAGTGCTGGGGTCCTTGATCACTTTGTTAACTTTGATCAGTTTTTTAGTGATCTTTACGCCCATTTTGCCACCGCCGATCCCTGGGTAGTGTACCCCGATGTACCGGTCTCCCTAGAAAATTGGCGACGACAGGGAATTGAGCTAGGCATCATTTCCAATTTTGATTCTCGTCTGTACCAGGTCCTGGAGGTCCTGAACATAGCTCACTATTTTCAGTCCATCACGATTTCCTCGGAGACCGGGGTGGCTAAACCAGACCCCCACATTTTCACTGTGGCTCTACAAAAACACCATTGTCAGGCGGCTGATGCCTGGCATGTCGGGGATAGTCAGGGAGATGATGTGGCTGGCGCTAGGGCTGCTGGGCTACGACCTATCTGGATACGGCGTGAGTCTGCCCTGTTTACAGGGTGAACTGGGTTTCTCTACTGAGTTTCCAGGGGTAAAAACACCGTCAGGACCTCACCAGTTTGGGGGCGCTGACGCACCGTTAGCTTCCCTCCTAATGCTTGAAAGAGATTTTTAGTGGCCTTCAAATTGAGGCTGAGGCCACCGGTTTCTGGCTGAAAGATGAGTAATTCCCCCAGGGTTTTAAACGGGGAGGTTAAAAACTGATCGACCGTCTCGCTGGTCGGATCCGTTGGTCTTTGATCGGGTGGGCGTGACTGAAACTGTAGCTTGAGTTGGTGACCAGCCAGGGTGACGGTCAGTTCAATGTGACTGTAGGGAGAAAGGCTGTGGGTGAAACGATCAATCAGGCCAGTTAAAACCTGATTTAACATGGTGGGGTCACTGGTAACTCTGGGTAACTGGGGTGGCAGGTTCACGGTTAGGGTGAGGTTGCGGCGGCTGACCTGCTGTTGCCATAGAGGAATGGCCTCTTCGAACAACTGCTGTAGGGATATGGGGGATAATGACGATCGCCGCTGTTGAGGGGGGGTCGCGTCTAGCTCTACGGCGGTGAAAATCAGGTTAAAGCGGTCAATTTGTTGAGTACACTCCCGATCAATGGATCCCAAACGCTTTCGGATTTCCTCACCGATGTCTTTCCGCTTCAGCAGCGATCGCGTTAGGGTCCGAATCGTTGTGAGGGGGGTCCGAATTTCGTGAGCCATGGCCTGGAGTAATTCCCGATCACTGCTTAGGCCAGACGACTCTGACTTCAATCGCTGATCCCCTGGGCTGGCTCCTGTTACGCGCTGGGGCCTTTGTTCAGTTCCCTGCAAGAAGGCCAGACGAGGGGGGGGGGTAATGGCCCACGGCATCGGTCCTCCCTCGGTGGCTAGGGAAGTCACTGCCGAGGGGGGGCGGAGCTGTTGTAAAAGCAAGTGACCATAATGGGTCACCAGCCGGTAATCTGGGGGCACCGGTGGAAATGCCTCAATCGCCTGATCAAGGCTAGCTACCAGGGGTGGCCGGGCCTGCAGGACACGCTCTCGCAACTGCCGCCACACGGCCCAAATAGGTTCAGGATCAAAGGAAAATTGAAATTGGGGTTGACCGGTGTCATCCTCGCCCAGCAGTAAAATCAAACTAAACCTGGTGGTCAGTAGGAGACAAAACCGCTCTCGAGCCAAAGGATCTCTACTGGCCAGGGGGACCATGGTCACATTCGACCTGAGATTGGGGGCTAGCGGGGATGATGGGCCAGGCAGTAGGGGGCGGGTGACCGCTAAAATCTGTTCCAGAGGCTCAGGAATCAACAGCCACTGGCGAAGGGGTTGTCCGAGTAACTGATCGGGAAGCACTGGAAATGGCCCCGATAGGGCGACCCCCATGGGTTGATTAGGTTGATGGGGCTGGGGGGATGTCTCTGGTTTGGGGTTGGAGTACAGGAGCAATTTGACCAGCGCAGCGATCGCCCCCAGCCATTCTTGCTCTGCCTGTTGTCGAGCCAGGGTCAACAGCGGCAGGTCAACCTCAGAGGTCTGGCCAGTACTGCTGGGGCCGATCTTCAGGGGCGGGTTTGTGCCAGCCCCCAGACTCCCTTGACCGTTTGGCAGGGGAGCGGTCTGCTGTAAGACCTGACTAAGGGATAGGGGGGCATGGACCAACGTTCTATCTACCTCCAACATACCGGGGCACGATCCAGCCCGGAGCATCAATTAACGGCGCTATATATGAGGGTAAAACGTTGGGGCAAATTGGCCTATTGGGTAGAACCGAACCCTGATGACCAGGTATCAGTTTCCCTGGTTTAGCGATCGTTGATTTAGCACGACTTCTAACCGTGACTCCGAGATTGACGATAAACTAGCCAAACCAACAGGAAACCTCCTCCACGGCTTCAACCGTCGTGGTTGGGTATGGGGGCTGCACCGCCATCAGAGCCAGTAAACCCTGTTGAATCAGTTGTTCAATCTCCGCCAACTGCTGTTCGGGATAATAGCTAGTGGCATGGGTTGGATTGTCTAGGGCACTGATCTCCTCACTGTCGAGGGTCACATAAACCGCCGGTAGGCGACGCACGACATAGGTCATGAGCTGCTCTCGCAAGTTACTGATAGCTAGGCAGTCAGGGTTGTGTTGCACGGCATCCTCCTTCAAAACCTGATCGACCTTAGCGGACACCACGGGTAACGTTAAGTTCAGAATTCTTTGAGACATGTTGCACACCTCAATTAGCATTTGGACAGGGGGAAATGCCTAGGGATCTCCTGATGTTTTAGGTGGGGATATCTTGGCCGGAGACGGTCTCTGTCCCCCTAGCTATTTAAAGCCAGCCTATATCCTAAGCTTAGGAAAAAAGAGACCCGACTGTCATAAAAACAGGGGGATCAATACAAAATGATGAAATTATTAGACTTTCTCAATCAGTCTTAGGGTGTTGCTCTCCCTGGAGGAGGCCAGTAGATGATCGGTCGGCCAGTGTGTTTGTTAATCTGTGGTGGAATTCATCCCCCCCGGGATAGTGATGGTATCCTCGCCATCATTGCTGAGGATAGCCAGCTTAGTCAGTTGCCCGTCTTGAACTTTAGTCCTGCCTCTCCCCTGGCGGTGTTGTCAGGAGCGGCTCTGCGCTGTTGGTTGGAGGGGCACGACCGGTCAGCCATGGCCATGCCTTCTGGCTACCCTAGTTTAATTATCTGGGCCTTTAGTGCGGGCTGCGTTGGGGCGGTAGCCCTGACTCAGTACTGGCAACGTTACCGGGGCGAGGTTTTGGCCCTATTTTTAGTGGATGGTTGGGGCGTCCCTGGGGTTGGATCCGTGCCTATCCACCGCCTTAGCCATGACTGGTTTACCCATATTAGTTCGGGTTGGTTAGGCCCGGGTCTGGTCAGTTTTGTGGGCTGGCCGGCCGTCAGTCATCGCCAACTCTGGCGCCATCCCCAGCAGGTTTGGGGGTACCAGGTTTGGCCTGGAATGGCGGCGGGCTTAGCGCTGGACCCTGCTTTGCAGCTCCGGGGCTTAACGGCGGGGGACTTTCTCTGTGGTTGGTCGCGCTATTATCTGGGCCAGGTGCAGCAGCCATGGGCTAAGGTTGGTCTACCCGACACCCCATAGGAGGGTAAAATCCTGAAAGGGTAATTGTCTTTGACCTAGTTTTTCCCATTTCCATGCGTTTGTACTCGCTGTTGGCGGCGGCCAAAATTAATCTTTATCTAGAAATTATCGGCGATCGCCCCGATGGTTTTCATGAATTGATCATGGTGCTGCAGAGCATCAGCCTGGCGGATCGGGTAACGGTGCGCAGCATCGGGGTGGATGCCATTCGGCTAGTTTGCCACCATCCCCTGGTCCCTAAGGATCACACCAACCTGGCCTATCGGGCGGCGGCCTTGTTGGTACAGCGCTTTCCGGGGATCATGGACAAATGGGGAGGGGTAGAAATTAGTCTAGATAAGCAGATTCCCATCGGGGCTGGGCTGGCCGGGGGGTCCAGTAATGCCGCCGCTGTGCTAGTGGGGCTGGATCTCCTCTGGCAATTGGGGTTGACCCAGGGCGAACTGCAGGCCCTAGGGGCGGAACTAGGGTCCGATGTGCCCTTCTGTATAGCGGGGGGCACCATGTTTGCCACTGGGCGAGGCGAGCAGCTTGATCCCCTACCGGGAGTCGAGGGTCTCTGGGTGGTGCTAGCCAAGTATCAATCGGCGATGGTCTCGACTCCCTGGGCCTATGGCGCCTACCGCAACCAGTTTGGTGATTGCTATCATAGCGACTTTGGTCCTCGGCGCTCCCAGGTAAAAGCTGGCCCCATGGTGGCCGCTCTGACTCACCAGGACCTGTCGATGGTGGGGCAGCACCTCTATAATGATTTGGAAAAAGTGGTCTTGCCGGCCCATCCCCAGACCGCTGAGCTCCGGGCGACGATGGCTGAGCTGGGGGCTAACCTGGGGGCCCTGGGTACCCTAATGTCTGGATCCGGTCCTTCCGTATTTACCCTAGTCACCAGCCAGTCAGAAGCCATTCACCTGATGGAGCAGGTGCGTGAGGCCCTACCCGACCCCGACCTGGGGCTATGGACTGCTCAGTGTCTGCCCGCTGGGGTGCAACTTCTGGAAAATTAGCCATGTCCCAACCCTCTTCCCCCAGCTCAAACCCCGGTGAACTGGCGTCTCCAGCCAGGGTACTGAAATGCTTTAGCGGCGCTTTTATGGCGGCCACCATTGCCCTGCTGGCCTATCGGCTGATGATGGCGATCGCCACCACCTTTGCCCAGAAGCCCGTCCTGTCGGACAACCCGGCGGTGATTAACCTAACCGCCGCTGTCCGCACCCTGGTGGTGGGCATGGTCGCCCTAGGGGCCGGGGTATTTGGCATTGCCGCCCTAGGGCTGTTTTTGTTGGGGCTACAGCTGCTGTGGCAGCGGTTGTGGCCTGGGCATAACCGTGACCTCGGGTCTAATCACGACTAACCGGTAGATCGGCCTGTCGCCAATTCAGCATGCCACCGTGCATACTGGCTACCTGGGTCAACCCTTTTTTGGCCAGAATCACAGTCGCCTGTCCCGATCGTCGGCCAGACTGACATACCGTTACCAACGGGATGTCAGAGGGTATTTCTCCTACCCGTTGTTCCAACTCGGGCAGAGGAATCAACTGGGCCCCGGCAATATGGCCCAACTGATCGTTAAATTCCTCTGCTCCTCGTACGTCTACTACATGGACCTGGGTTAGGTTCTCCGCCAGCCATTGGGGGTCAATTTCCTTAATCCCCGCATAGGTTAGGCGGACCGGACCCCAATCGGCCAGGCTGGGCAGGGTGTCATCGTCGGGCTGACCACAGACACAGTTAGCGGGAATGGCAATATCAATTTTCTTGGGGTGGGGTAGGCCCAGGTTATCCATGTATCCGACAAAGTCCCGTTCATCCGCCTGGCCACCAATCCGAGGGTTGTACGCTTTCTCCTCGCCGACGGTGGAAACGGTGCGGCCATTATAGTCATGGGCCGGGTAGATCAGACAGCTATCCGGCAGGCTGAAAATTTGTTCGGTAATCGAGTGGTACATGGTGCTGGCGTTACCCTGCTGAAAGTCACAGCGACCGGCACTGCGAATCAGTAAACAATCGCCGGTAAAGGCCATGGCGTGATTATCCAGCACGTAGGTGATACATCCATCGGTGTGTCCTGGGGTGGCCCGCACCTCCAGGTAGCGATCGCCAAACCTCACCCGATCTCCCTGATCTAGCAGGTAGTCAGCCCCTGTCACCATACTGCCATAGCGGCCAGAAATGCCGATTTTAGAACCCAGGGCCTGTTTCATTAACCAGGCCCCGGTGACATGATCGGCGTGACAATGGGTGTCCAGGGTATAAAGCAGGGTCAGTCCCAACTCCTCCAGCAGGGCCCGATCGCGCCGGTGTTGCTCAAACACCGGGTCAATCAGGACGGCGGCTTGGCTAACCGGGTCGGCCAGCAGGTAGGTATAGGTGGCGGAATCAGCATCAAATAGTTGGCGAAAGATTAAAGTCGTATCCACAGGACGTCACTCCAGGCTGGTCAATGCCGTATGGGTCTAAATTATTCTACTATATAACCAACTGGTGTTATAACCTTCGCTCTACTTTTTCGCCCAACCCCCCGACCGCCCTGCGGGGGAGTGATCCTAACCCAGAAGGATGTGGCTAGCCGCCTGGACCCCCGCTCCCAGGTTAGCCTGGCTATAGCCCAGATGTCCCAGGGTGGCCTCCAGGGCCGCAACGGCGGTGAGAATGTCTCGATCGCCAACGAAACCCAGGTGGCCAATCCGAAAGATCTTGCCCTTGAGGTGATCCTGGCCGCCAGCTAGGGCAATGTCAAACCGCTTTTTCATGATGGAACGCACCTGTTCAGCATCCACCTGATGGGGCATGACGGCGGTGATGGCGGGGCTAGCGCAGTCATCACCGCCAAATAGGGGTAAGTTAAGGGCCCGCATGGCCGCTCGGGTGGCGCGACGGTGGCGATCGTGGCGATCAAAAATTGCCGCCAATCCTTCCTTTTGCATCATTTTTAAAGCCGCCTGCAGGGCAAAGAAGAGATTAACCGGCGGCGTAAAGGGGGTGGTGTGCTTACGACTATCCTTACGGTAGGGCCCCAGATCTAGATAGAAACGGGGCAGATTAGCGGTTTCGTAGGCCGCCCAAGCCTTAGCCCCGACACAAACAAAGGCCAACCCCGGCGGAATCATGTACCCCTTCTGGGAACCGGAGGCCACTACATCCAGGCCCCATTCATCCACCGGTACGGAACAGGCTCCTAAGCT
>CAYVMR010000028.1:0-6646 GCA_964452545.1 uncultured bacterium | reverse complement strand
ACTTGCCCCCAGCGTTCGCCAAACTTACCGTTATTGCCGACCAAGACCCGATCCCCCTGGCGGAGGAAATTAATCATACCGGCTTCCATGGCACCGGTACCGCTGGCGGCCAAAATCAGCAGATCGTTCTGGGTTTGGTGCAGCCACTGCAGGTTAGCCGTCACCTCCGCCATCATCGCACTAAACTCGCCGCTGCGGTGGCCCATGGGATGTTTGGCCATGGCCAGGAGAACCTGCTCCGGCACCGGGGTAGGGCCGGGAATCATCAGCATTAATTTGTTATCCATAATTTGTTATCCATAGTTGGTGATGGTCTTGAAATGGGTTAAGAAAGGCACGGATCAACCTGCTGACCGAAGCGATCCCCGCCACAGCTTGACTAGGTGCAGTGTTGTCATCTATTAAATTAGCCTAAATCTATATCAATATCAGCAGGGTTTTCTGCGGTTCAACGGTCTCCGAGTGATTTCAGCCCCGGTATACCGGTAAAGTAAAGTAGAATGCACTGCCTTCCTCCGGCACCGAGTCTACCCAGATCTGGCCATAGTGGGCTCGAATAATCCGCTGACAGAGAGCTAAGCCTAAGCCATATCCTTCCTTACTGCTATCTCGCTGCAGCCGGAAACTTTCTTCAAACACCTTGTCTCGGTTTTCTGGAGGGATGCCGGGACCGGTGTCAATCACCCCCACCTGGACTTTCTGGGTGGTCCGGTGTAGGGCGATCAGGGACACCTGTCCTCCTTGGGGCGTGTACTTGATGGCATTATCCAAGAGGTTGGTAATCACCCGCTTCACCTGGTTGCCATCAGCATAGACCGTCGGTAAATCGGTGGGTATTTCCTGACTTAATCGCTGCTGCTTAGCCTGGAGTTGGTCCTTAAAGCCGTTGGCAACATCACAACAAAGGGTGACCAAGTCTAGTTCCTGGGGATGGAGTTGCAGCTCTACGGAGGCTCCCCGAGCGGTTTTGAGGATGTCTGTAATCATCCGATTAATGGTCTGGATTTGGGTTTTGGCATGTTTCAAGAGTTGGCCCGTGAGCTCCGGACTCAGGTTGAGGTGACGACTTTGGTCTGGGGCGTAGCCCAGCTCTAGGGTTTCGATCGCAATGGAGGCGGCGGTCAGCGGGTTTCTTAGATCGTGAGCCATCATCGCAATAATCCGGTCTTTAAACCGTACCTGAGCTTCCAATTCTTCCCGGGCTTGATTGATCCGGAAAATCTCATCGGAGAGCCTAATTAATTCGGTTGAGTGAACCAGCGGATTCCGAGTAAGTTGGGAGGGGCTTTGGGAGGGTTGGCTGACTTGGTCATCTAGCCAGCTATTGCCGTGATCCAGGGATTCCTGCTGCCATTTTGGCCACCAGTACTCCAACTGACTGACAATATCGCTGCCCGCCAGCATTTGCTGGGGTAGGGGGGCAATTTTAATCAGGGCGGGGCTGGCCACCAGCTTATAATGTTCCGCCAGATAAGGCTGCTCGCCAATATCCACCACATCCAGGTGAAAGGGAGACTGGTTGGCAAACCCCTTCAGGTACTGACGAATGCGTTGCACCTGCTGGGCCAGGCTGGGGCGCTTATCAATAAACAGGAGTAATTTGAGTTGGATTTGGCCTCTCTCGAGAGGATCGGAGGCAGCCCCCATAGTGTCTCCTCAATATTTACAATAGATTTTATCCGGGAAGTTGGCGCCAGCCAGGGTTAGCCCTAGCATATAGATAAATTCTATAGATAGGCTAGTCTTGTCCGTTCTGATCGGCGGCGTCAGTGGGTCAACCTTCCGCGCAAAGCCTATTTTTCGGCTGCCATCCATCGATCGCTCGAAAAAATTAGGTTGGTTTCCGCCGTTCCCTGACATACCATGGCGGCATACACTCTGTCCTAGCCCATGAGTCTCTGTATCAATCCTCGCTGTCCCCAGCCCCAGCACCCTGAGAACAGCAGTCGTCCTAACTGTGCCGCCTGTGGTTCTAGTTTGTTGGTGCAGGGGCGCTATCGGGTGATGCGCCTAATCAGCCATCAAAGTGGATTTGGTCGAGTCTACGAAGTCTATGATGGCCATGTACCGAAGATCCTCAAGGTGTTGAAGGAGAGCTATAACCAGAACCCCAAGGTGGTGGAGTTATTTCGGCGAGAAGCTCAGGTCCTCAGTCGCCTACGCCACCCTGGGGTGCCTCGGGTGGACGCCAACGGGTACTTTCACTATTTCCCTAAGGACAGCACCGACCCCAGCCATTGTCTGGTGATGGAAAAAATTGACGGCCCCAACCTCAAGCAGTGGATGGTGCAGCAGGGTAATCACCCCATTAGTCAACAACAGGCGATTCTGTGGCTCACCCAACTCACGGACGTGCTCCATCTGGTGCACCAGCAAAACTACTTTCACCGGGATATCAAACCAGAAAACATCATGTTGCGGTCTTCTGGGCAGCTGGTGCTGGTTGACTTTGGAGCGGCTCGGGAAATGACCCAAACCTACCTGGCCCAGTTGGGGGATAGTGGCATCACTACGGTGAGTTCGGCCGGATATACCCCACCAGAACAGGAGCAGGGACAGGCGGTACCGCAGTCAGATTTCTATGCCATGGGGCGTACTCTGATTTATCTGCTGACCGCTAAGCTGCCCAATGACCCCAGCATCTATGACTCGCGCTCTAACCAGTTTAGCTGGCGCCAGTACGCTCCTCAGATTTCCGCTGACTTGGCGGCGTTGATCGACCAGCTAACGGCGCCAGCGTCGGTGAACCGCCCCCAGAGTACGGCGGTCATTTTAGAACGGCTGGCCCAATTGCGATCGCACCCTACCCCTGCCATTGCCCCACCCCCCCAGATCCCCGTCGCTCCAGCTTGGCCGGCTACCACTTTAAACCCCCAGATTTCCCGTCCTTTTTCGCGGCCCTGGTGGCTGGCCGCCTGCGGGGCCCTAGCCGTTGCCCTACCCTTAGCAGGCTATGGGCTGCAACGACTCGGCCTGTTGAGACTGCCGGGTCTGGTCCGATCGCCAATCACCGAGGTCAGCGTGACGGCCAAGGGCACCCTGGTGGGTCACCAGGGGGAAATTAAGGACCTGCTGCTATTGAATGACGGTCAAACCCTGATCACCGCTGGCACCGATCGGGCCCTCCGCCTTTGGGACCTCTCCAGCGGCCAGTTGATCCGCACCATCGGCCAGCACACCAATGTGGTCAAGGCCCTGGCGGTGACCACGGATCAGACGCTGCTGATCAGTACCGGCGACGATCGCACCATCCGATTTTGGGACCTACCCAGCGGCCAACTCCGCGGTCAGATTGACAATGCCCACCCCGTGCCGATTAATGCCCTAACCGTGAGCAACGACAATCGACGGTTGGCCAGCGCTGACGGTGGCGGCTTGATTAAACTTTGGCCCCTGGGTCCTGCGCCCCAGCCCAGCACCATGGTGGCGGGCCAGCATAGCTGGCAGGCAGAAGGTACCGTCAATGATTTGCGCTTTGGTCGCGACGACGGCTTTGTCGTCAGTGGGGGTAAAAGTTTACAGCTGTGGCCTTTGGCTAACCTAGACAAGGGCACTAACCCCATCCCCCGCACCTTCCCAGGCCACACCAGCTTTATTAACCAGCTAGCTGTCAGCGAGGATAACCAGACCTTGATCACGGCTTCCGCCGATAAAACCATCGGCCTCTGGCAGATTGCCTCTGGATCCCGACAAGCGGTGCTAGAGGGCCACCAAAGCTATGTCAACAGCCTGCGCATTGAGGGCGCTTACCTCTGGAGTGCCGATCAGGCCGGTACCCTGCTGGTTTGGGATCTGCAGCAACAACGGCCACTACGGCGGGTTCGAGGCTTTGATCGGGATATCTGGCGGTTTGTCCTACAGCCCCCCGCCACCCTGATCACCATTGGCGGTGATCAGGCCCAGGTTTACCTGTGGCAGCTGCCTACCCCCTCTCCCTAGGCGGCGGCTACAACCCGGCGGTGGTTGAGGTCAAAGCGATCGCCATGGGCCAGTAAATGCACCCGTAATCCATGGATACTCAAGGGATCGTCGGGCTGCACATCCGGTTCATTGGTGTGGGTAATGGCTTCGGCATCCACCACCGTCACCACGCCCTTGCCGATCACCCGAAAGTGGCCATCGCCGCTAAACAGAGCGCAGGTGTCTTCATCGATCCCCATCCCCAGGCGATCGGGCTGCATGGCAATGGCGCTGATCAGCCGCGCCATCCGGTTACGGTTGTGAAAGTGTTGATCCACGATCACCTCGGGCACAAAGCCCAGGCCAATGGCCATATCCACTAGGGTACGATTAGGCGACTCACCACTGCCACCGCCCGCGATCATGTGGTGCCCCATGACCGCGGCTCCAGCGCTGGTGCCCGCCAGGGTGAGCTGACCCAGTTGGGCTCGTTGGCGAATGGTGTCAATCAAGGGGGTGTCCGCTAGCAGACCACAGAGGCGGACCTGGTCCCCACCGGTAATAAATACACCGGTGCAGGGTTCTAGGACGGTTTTCCAGGACGGATCTTCGCCCTGGATCCGATCGCGAATATCCATAACGGCAATCTGCAGTGCCCCCATCGCCTTGAAGATTTCCTCATAGCGGTTGGCGATCGCCACTGGATCCTGAGAAGCACAGGGAATGATACCAATTCGTGCACTTCCGCCACCCGAGTGTTCAAAGAAGGTGTGCAAAATTTCCTTACCGTGCACTTTATCTTCTGCACCACCAACGGCTAGTATGGCGTGTTGCATGACAGGGGACATGGGTTGATCAAACAAAGGAATTAACAGTGGTGGATGGGGCAGCCTTGCTGCATGATAGACAAGATTTCGGTTTTCAGATCATGCCATCGCAGAGGAATAATCCCGACCATGACGACCAGCCTTGACGGGGTACCGCGGCTCAGATTTGATGTGGTTAGCCTGTTTCCAGATTTTTTCACATCACCCCTGGCCTCTGGTCTAATTGCTAAGGCCCTGGCGCGCCGACTTGCCGAAGTTCATCTTACCAATCCTCGGGACTTTACCAGCGATAAGCATCACCGGGTTGACGATCAACCCTACGGCGGGGGGGTGGGCATGGTCATGAAGCCGGAACCCATTTTCGCGGCGGTAGAATCCCTCCCCCAACGATCCTGTCGGGAGGTGATTTTGCTGAGTCCCCAGGGGCAGATCATGGATCAAGCCCTGTTTCATCACCTGGCTGATCACTGTCAACAGGTGGTGTTGATTTGTGGCCACTACGAAGGCGTTGATGAGCGGGTTACCCATCTGCTCACCCGGGAAGTCTCCCTGGGGGATTTTGTGCTGACCTGTGGGGAAATTCCTGCCTTGGCCTTGATCAACGGGGTGATTCGACTGCTGCCGGGCACCGTGGGCAAAGCCGAATCCCTGGTCCAAGATAGTTTCCAAACGCCGCTGCTGGACTATCCCCACTATACTCGGCCCGCCGAATTTCGGGGCTGGGCCGTGCCAGAGGTGCTGCGTTCGGGAGACCACCAGGCCATCGCCCGGTGGCGTTATCAACAACAGTTAGAGCGCACTCAGGCCCGCCGTCCTGACCTCTATCAACGTTGGCAGCAGCAACGCCTATAGCCATTTGTAGAACACCAGGGCATCGACAAACCCATAGCGGCTATGGCGAAAGGCTCCGGGTAGCCGCCCCACCACCTGAAACCCTAACCGCTGCCAGAGCCTCACCGCCCCCTCGTTAGTGGCCACCACCAGGTTAAATTGGATGGCCCGAAACCCCAAATCCCTGGCTAACTGCTGGGAATGTTCCGCCATGGTGGTGGCCACTCCCTGCCCCCGGGCGGCGGCCGATACCACATAACCGCAATTCGCCACATGGCGGCCCAGCCCGGGTTGGTTGGGCTTTAGGTAGTAGGTGCCCACCACCCGTTGCTCGGGGCTAAGCGCCACCAAGGTGGCTTGGGGAACCCCTACCCAGACCTGTTCAGCCTCGGCCTCTGAGATCGCCGGTGCATAGGCGTAGGTCTCGCCGGCTCTAAATACGGGTTCTAGTATCCCCCAGACCGCTGGCCAATCCTGGGGTTGATAGGGGCGAATCTGCCATAATAAAAACCTGTCCTCCATTTTTGTAACCATGCGACTGCTTCACACTATGCTGCGGGTGGGCAACCTGGAACGATCCCTGGCGTTTTACTGCGATGTATTGGGTATGCGCCTGCTGCGCCAAAAAGACTATCCCACCGGAGAGTTTACCCTGGCTTTTGTAGGCTACGGTGACGAAGCCGATCATACCGTCCTTGAACTCACCTATAACTGGGGTGTAGAGAGTTACGACCTGGGCACGGCCTACGGTCATATTGCCCTCGGGGTAGATGACATCTATGCCACCTGCGATCGCATCAAGGCCTTGGGGACGAAAATTGTGCGAGAACCTGGACCCATGAAACACGGCTCCACCGTGATCGCCTTTGTCGAGGATCCCGATGGCTACCGGGTAGAGTTGATCCAGCTAGCCACTTCCCCTGGCCATAGTCAGGGTCTAGCCACGCCAAATCTTAGGTAGCCCTTCTAACTTTAAGATATCTGTGTGAGAGATAGCGGTTCTAGAGGCTTTCCGTCTTGATGCCTGTCATACCCCGATGGGGGGACAACGGCTCCAATCATTGCGGCGGTTAGCTCCTAGGGGAGCA
>CAYVMR010000027.1:0-18757 GCA_964452545.1 uncultured bacterium | reverse complement strand
TACCACCTACACCACCCCCAACTTTGTATTGCCTGACCTGGTTGAAATCCAGCGATCCAGTTTTCGCTGGTTTTTAGAAGAAGGGCTGATCGAAGAACTGGAAAGCTTCTCTCCGATTACGGATTACACCGGTAAGTTAGAGCTCCACTTCCTGGGCAAGCAGTACAAACTTAAACGTCCTAAGTACGATGTGGATGAGGCTAAGCGGCGGGATGCCACCTACGCCGTGCAGATGTACGTGCCCACCCGGTTGATTAACAAGGAAACCGGTGAAATCAAGGAGCAGGAGGTGTTCATTGGGGATTTGCCCCTGATGACTGATCGGGGTACCTTCATTATTAACGGGGCGGAACGGGTGATTGTTAACCAGATTGTCCGCAGCCCTGGGGTGTACTACAAAGCAGAAACGGATAAAAACGGTCGTCGCACCTACAACGCTAACCTGATTCCTAACCGGGGTGCCTGGCTGAAATTTGAGACGGATAAAAATGACCTGGTGTGGGTGCGAATTGATAAGACCCGTAAGCTCTCCGCCCAGGTTTTGCTTAAGGCCTTGGGGCTAACCGATAACGAAATCTTTGACTCGCTGCGCAACCCGGAATACTTCCAAAAAACCATCGAAAAGGAAGGACAGTTTAGTGAAGAGGAGGCGTTGCTAGAGCTGTACCGCAAGCTGCGACCTGGGGAACCGCCCACGGTGGCAGGGGGAGAGCAGTTGCTGTTTTCGCGTTTCCATGATCCTAAGCGCTATGACCTGGGTCGGGTAGGGCGTTATAAGCTGAACCGTAAGCTGCGACTGAATGTGCCGGATACGGTGCGGGTGTTGACCCCAACCGATATTCTGACGGCGATCGATTACCTGATTAACCTGGAGTTTGATATTGGCAGTGTGGACGATATCGACCACTTGGGTAATCGTCGGGTGCGATCGGTCGGGGAATTACTACAAAACCAGGTGCGAGTCGGTCTCAACCGACTGGAGCGAATTATTCGAGAACGGATGACTGTTTCCGATGCCGACGCCCTGACCCCGGCTTCTTTGGTCAACCCCAAACCCCTGGTGGCGGCCATTAAGGAGTTCTTTGGTTCCAGCCAGCTGTCCCAGTTCATGGATCAGACCAATCCCCTCGCAGAGTTGACCCATAAGCGTCGTATCAGTGCCCTGGGTCCTGGAGGTCTGACCCGAGAGCGGGCAGGTTTCGCGGTGCGCGACATCCACCCCTCCCACTATGGCCGCATTTGCCCCATTGAAACCCCAGAAGGTCCTAATGCCGGGTTAATTGGCTCCCTGGCTACCCATGCCCGGGTGAATGAATTTGGCTTTATTGAAACCCCCTTCTTTAAGGCGGAAAATGGCCGGGTCAGAAAGGATCAGGAGCCGATTTACATGACGGCCGATGAGGAGGATGACCTGCGGGTAGCCCCCGGGGATATCGCCACGGACACCGATGGCTACATCCTTGGCAGTACTGTGCCGGTGCGCTATCGCCAGGACTTTACCACTACGGATTCTACTGAGGTGGACTACGTGGCGATTTCCCCGGTTCAAATTATCTCGGTGGCCACATCCCTGATCCCCTTCCTGGAGCATGATGACGCTAACCGGGCGCTGATGGGCTCCAATATGCAGCGCCAGGCAGTGCCCCTATTACGGCCAGAGCGTCCGCTGGTAGGCACGGGGCTGGAGGCCCAGGCCGCCCGTGACTCCGGCATGGTAATTATTAGCCGTAGTGATGGCGAGGTGGTCTACCTGGATGCGGATTGGATCAAGGTGCGGGATTCGGAGGGCCACCTGCATGAGTATGAGCTGCAGAAGTATCAGCGGTCTAACCAGGATACCTGTCTGAACCAGCGGCCTATTGTCTTTCCGGGCGATCGCGTCCAGAGTGGCCAAGTCCTGGCGGATGGTTCTGCCACCGAAGGCGGTGAACTCGCCCTGGGGCAGAACGTCCTGGTGGCCTATATGCCCTGGGAAGGATACAACTACGAAGATGCCATTCTGCTCAGTGAACGTCTGGTCTATGACGACATATACACCTCGATCCACATTGAAAAGTTTGAGATTGAGGCTCGCCAAACTAAACTGGGGCCCGAGGAGATTACCCGGGAAATTCCTAACGTGGGCGAAGATTCGCTGCGCCAGTTGGATGAAACGGGCATTATCCGGATTGGCGCCTGGGTAGAATCCGGCGATATTCTGGTGGGTAAGGTGACTCCTAAGGGAGAATCGGACCAACCCCCGGAAGAAAAGTTGCTGCGCGCCATCTTTGGGGAAAAAGCCCGCGATGTGCGAGACAATTCTCTGCGGGTGCCCAATGGCGAAAAGGGTCGTGTGGTGGACGTGCGAGTCTTTACCCGGGAGCAGGGGGATGAACTACCACCGGGGGCCAACATGGTGGTGCGGGTTTACGTTGCCCAAAAGCGCAAGATTCAGGTGGGTGACAAAATGGCGGGTCGCCACGGCAACAAGGGCATCATCTCCCGGATTTTACCGATTGAAGATATGCCCTATCTGCCCGACGGCACACCGGTGGATATTGTCCTCAACCCCTTGGGCGTCCCCTCACGCATGAACGTCGGTCAGGTGTTTGAATGCCTATTGGGGTGGGCCGCTGAAAATCTAGATGCTCGCTTTAAGGTGATTCCCTTTGATGAAATGTATGGTGAGGAAGCCTCCCGCAACTCCACCCACGGTAAGTTGATGGAAGCCCGGCAAACCACCGCTAAAGACTGGGTATTCAACCCTGAGGATCCGGGCAAGATCCAGGTTTTCGATGGTCGTACCGGTGAACCTTTTGATCGTCCCGTCACCGTCGGTAAAGCCTACATGCTAAAACTGGTGCACCTGGTGGACGACAAAATTCACGCCCGATCCACCGGTCCCTACTCCTTGGTCACTCAGCAACCCCTGGGTGGCAAGGCCCAGCAAGGGGGACAGCGTTTCGGCGAAATGGAAGTGTGGGCACTGGAAGCCTTTGGGGCCGCCTATACCCTGCAGGAATTGCTAACGGTTAAGTCTGACGATATGCAGGGCCGTAACGAGGCTCTCAACGCCATTGTCAAGGGTAAATCCATTCCTCGTCCTGGCACCCCTGAGTCCTTCAAGGTGCTGATGCGGGAATTACAGTCCCTCTGTTTAGACATTGCCGTTCATAAGGTGGAAACCCGCGAGGATGGCACTAGCCGGGACCTTGAGGTTGACCTGATGGCCGATCTGAATGTTCGTCGGGCCCCCTCGCGACCCACCTATGAGTCCATCGCTCGGGAGGATAGTGACGACCTGGACGAGTAGTTCTGGCTAGAGATCAAACCTGCGGCCGACTAGGGGTCAGTCGGTCCTAATTATCCCGGGCCTTAGATTAGGTTGCCCGTTCCCCGCCTGACTTGATTGAGCGCTTACAAGGAAACACCCACCATGCCTAAGGTAGAACAGCGGTTTGACTACGTCAAAATTGGATTGGCATCGCCAGAACGGATTCGTCAGTGGGGTGAACGCACCCTGCCCAATGGGCAGGTGGTGGGGGAGGTGACTAAGCCCGAAACCATTAACTACCGTACTCTTAAGCCAGAGATGGATGGGCTCTTCTGTGAACGCATTTTTGGTCCGGCCAAAGACTGGGAATGCCACTGTGGTAAGTACAAGCGAGTCCGGCATCGGGGGATTGTCTGTGAACGCTGTGGTGTGGAGGTGACGGAGTCCCGGGTCCGTCGCCATCGCATGGGTTATATCAAACTGGCGGCCCCTGTCGCCCATGTCTGGTACTTGAAGGGAATTCCCAGCTATATTGCCATTCTGCTGGACATGCCTCTGCGGGATGTGGAACAGATCGTTTACTTTAATGCCTACGTAGTCTTGGATCCAGGCAATGCGGAGAACCTCACCTACAAGCAATTACTGACCGAAGACCAATGGATTGAGATCGAAGACCAACTCTACGATGAAGATACCCAGTTGTCTGGGGTGGAGGTAGGTATCGGGGCAGAAGCCTTGCAGCAACTACTCAAGGATATGGATTTGGATACCGTGGCAGAAAAGCTACGGGAGGACATTGCCAATTCTAAGGGGCAAAAGCGGGCCAAGCTAATTAAGCGCCTGCGGGTGATTGATAACTTCATCGCTACCGGGTCTAAAACCGAATGGATGGTGTTGGATGTGATCCCGGTGATTCCCCCCGATTTACGGCCCATGGTTCAACTAGATGGGGGACGCTTTGCCACCTCAGACCTGAACGACCTCTACCGCCGGGTAATTAATCGTAATAACCGATTGGCTCGACTGCAGGAAATCCTTGCTCCTGAAATCATCGTCCGGAACGAGAAACGGATGCTGCAGGAAGCCGTAGACGCCTTAATTGACAACGGTCGTCGGGGTCGCACGGTGGTTGGGGCCAATAACCGTCCCCTTAAATCCCTCTCCGATATTATTGAGGGCAAACAGGGGCGTTTTCGGCAGAACCTGCTTGGTAAGCGGGTCGACTATTCTGGCCGATCAGTGATTGTGGTGGGGCCCAAGCTCCAAATTCACCAGTGTGGTCTACCTCGAGAAATGGCGATAGAGCTGTTCCAGCCCTTCGTCATCCATCGACTGATTCGCCAGGGATTGGTTAACAACATTAAGGCTGCCAAGAAGATGATTCTTAACCAGGAGCCCAGCGTCTGGGAAGTCCTTGAGGAGGTGATTGAGAGCCATCCGGTGATGCTCAACCGGGCTCCCACGCTCCACCGTCTTGGCATTCAGGCGTTTGAACCGATTCTGGTGGAGGGCCGTGCCATTCAACTCCATCCCCTGGTCTGCCCAGCCTTTAATGCTGACTTTGACGGTGACCAAATGGCGGTCCACGTCCCCCTCTCTCTTGAGGCTCAGGCCGAGGCTCGCCTGTTGATGTTGGCGTCTAACAATGTTCTGTCCCCAGCTACGGGGCAGCCGATTATTACTCCCAGTCAGGACATGGTCTTGGGTTGCTACTACCTGACCGCTGAGAACCCTAACGCCACCAAGGGGGCAGGGCGTTACTTTGCTAGTCTAGACGATGCCATTATGGCCTTTGAGCAGGGCTTGGTGGATCTCCATGCCCAGGTGTGGCTGCGCTTTGATGGCGAGGTGGAGTCGGACAAGCCCAGCAGCAACGTGGAGCGTACTCAAGCTGAAGATGGCACGGTCACGGAGGTTTATGCTGACCGACGACGACGGTTAGATCGGGAGGGAAATTTAATTTCCCAGTACATTAAGACTACCCCCGGTCGGATTATCTACAACAAGGCGGTGCTGGAGGCGATCGCCGGTTAGACAGACCAGTGCCCCCGGCGCCGCGTAAGCAATACACCCAGGGCGGCACAAACCCAGACGGAATATTCAGGCAACACCATCACAGAAGGGCAGAACCTATGGCGGAACACGGGTCGACTCAATCCTCAATGATTTTTCGCAATCGCATTATCGACAAAAAACAGCTGAAAAAGCTGATTTCCTGGTCCTTTACCCACTATGGTACCGCCCGTACATCCCAAATGGCTGACCGTATTAAGGATCTGGGCTTTAAGTACGCCACCCGGGCGGGCGTATCAATTAGCGTCGAGGACTTGCAGGTACCCCAGGAGAAGCGGCAACTACTAGCGGCCGCTGAGGAAGATATCCGGGCCACTGAGGAACGCTACACTCGCGGGGAAATCACCGAGGTGGAGCGACTTACCAAGGTCATCGATACCTGGAACGATACCAGCGAAGAGCTAAAAGATCAGGTGGTCCGCAACTTTAAGGAAAATAACCCCCTCAACTCAGTTTATATGATGGCCTTCTCCGGAGCCCGGGGGAACATTTCCCAGGTCCGCCAACTGGTGGGGATGCGGGGGCTCATGGCCAACCCCCAGGGAGAAATCATTGACCTGCCGATCAAGACCAACTTTCGAGAAGGGCTGACGGTGACTGAGTATGTGATTTCCTCCTATGGCGCCCGTAAGGGGCTCGTGGATACGGCCCTACGCACCGCCGACTCGGGCTATCTAACCCGACGTCTGGTAGATGTCTCCCAGGACGTGATTATTCGGGAACAGGATTGCGGCACGACTCGCGGTATTCCCCTCCGCAGCATGACCGATGGGGAACGGGTGCTGATTCCCCTGGAGAACCGACTCTTGGGTCGGGTGGTCGCCGCTGATGTATTACATCCTGAAACCGGTGAGGTTTTGGCGGAGAAAAACCAGGCGATTTCCCCCGAGTTGGCTGAAACCTTGGTCAAGTCAGGAGTAGAAGAGGTCGTAGTGCGATCGCCCCTCACCTGCGAAGCCACCCGCTCCGTTTGCCGTCTTTGCTACGGTTGGAGCCTGGCTCACTCAGAAATGGTCGATCTAGGAGAAGCTGTCGGGATTATCGCGGCCCAATCCATTGGTGAACCCGGTACCCAGATGACCATGCGGACCTTCCACACCGGCGGCACCTTCACGGGGGAAATGGCACCTCGCATCAAGGCCAGCAAGAGCGGGGTGGTGCGTATGTCTAAGCGTTACAAAACCCGTCCGTTTCGGACCCGCTACGGTGAAGACGCCCTCATGTTGGAGTCTAACGCCGACCTGGTGGTTGAGGGCGCCGGCAAAAGTCAGACTGAAAGTCTACCCCAAGGCACCATTTTGTTTGTTAACGAGGGCGATACCGTTGCCCAGGAGCAATTACTAGCGGAACTTCCCTCAGCGGGACGCACCCGTAAAGTCACAGAAAAGGCCACCAAAGACGTCACCTCTGATCTGGCTGGGGAGGTCAAATTTGACGGTTTGGTCCAGGAGGAAAGAACCGATCGCCAGGGCAACACCACCCGCCTAGCCCAGCGGGGTGGTTTACTCTGGGTGCTCTCCGGGGATGTCTACAACCTCTTGCCAGGGGCAGAGCCGGTCGTCAATAACGGCGACTACGTTAAGGCAGGGGACACCCTAGCCACCACCAAACTAACCACAGAACGGGGAGGTTTGGTGCGCCTACCTATCCCGGAGGACGATAAAGGCAGCCGCGAGGTCCAAATTATTACCGCTTCGGTCATGCTCGACCAGGCCCAAGTCCGCAAGGAACAGGGACAGGGGCGGGAACACTACTTCATTGAAACCACCTACGGCCAGCGTTTTTCCCTCATTGCCACCCCCGGCGCCAAGGTTACCAGTGGCCAGGTGATCGCTGAACTAGAAGATGATCGCTACCAAACCCAAACCGGTGGTATCGTCAAGTTCTCTGGGGTAGAGATCGCCAAAAAAGGCAAAGGAAAGCAAGGTTACGAAGTGGTCCAGGGGGGTACCCTACTCTGGATTCCAGAGGAAGCCCACGAGGTTAACAAAGATATCTCCCTATTAATGGTGGAGGACGGCCAGTACGTCGAAGCGGGTACGGAAATCGTCAAAGACATTTTCTGCCAGAACAGCGGGGTAGTGGAGGTCACCCAGAAAAATGACATCCTGCGAGAGGTGCTGATCAAACCCGGGGATATCCACATGGTGGATGCCCCCGAGGATGTCATGGGTCGTGATGGGGTGATCGTGACCGCGGGCGAAGAGGTGATGCCAGGGTTAACAGCCGAAGCCCTGTGCTACATCGAGTACGTCGAAACACCGGAAGGTCCAGCCATGCTACTCCGACCCGTGGACGAATATCCAGTACCCGATGAACCCTCCGTACCCAGCCAGGGATCCAGCGCGGAGGCGATCAGTTCAATTAAGCTGCGGGCGGTCCAGCGGGTTCCCTTCAAGGATGGCGAACGAGTCAAATCCGTAGATGGTGTTGAGTTGCTGCGCACCCAACTGGTCCTCGATATCGAAGACGAAGCTCCCCACGTAGTGGCCGATATTGAGTTGGTTCCCGATGACCAGGATGCTGACTTGATGCGTTTACAAATGGTGGTGTTGGAGACCCAGGTCATTCGTCGGGATGTGGCAGCTGACCAAACCCAGGGTAGTACGGTTACCGCCCTACTGGTGGAAGAGGGTCAACAGATCGGTCCTGGGGCGATTCTGGCCCGCACCGAAATTAAGTGCAAAGAATCCGGTGAGATACGAGGTATTCGTAAGGGCCAGGAAGCGGTGCGTCGTCTACTGGTGGTGCGGGACTCAGATCGGGTTGAGATCGATCTGCAGGGACAAACTGCCTCGGTTCAAGTTGGCGATTTGACCGTTGCGGAAACCCCCTTGGCCGCCGGTATCAGCCATAACGAGTCTGGGGAAGTGACCGCTATTAGCGGTAACCAGTTGACGCTGCGGTTGGCCCGCCCCTATCGGGTATCCACCGGTGCCGTGCTTCACATTGAGGATGGTGACCTGGTACAACGGGGGGATAATCTGGTGTTGCTGGTGTTTGAACGGGCTAAAACCGGCGATATTATTCAGGGTTTGCCCCGCATTGAGGAACTCCTAGAGGCCCGTAAGCCAAAGGAAGCCTGTGTCCTGGCTCGACGGCCCGGCACCGCCCAGGTGGTCTACGGTGATGATGAGAGCGTGGAGGTTAAGGTGATTGAGGAGGATGGGGTTGTGGCGGAATACCCCATCAACCCTGGTCAGAATGTGACTGTCTCCGATGGTCAGGTGGTCAGCACCGCCGAGCACCTGACCGACGGTCCTGCCAACCCCCACGAAATTCTCGAGGTGTTTTTTGAATATCACCTCAGCCAGGGGCGAGGCACCCATGATGCGGCCCTCTTGAGCTTGCAAAAGGTGCAGTCCTTTCTGGTGAACGAGGTGCAGTCCGTGTACCAATCCCAGGGGATTGACATTTCAGATAAACACACCGAGGTGATCGTCCGGCAGATGTCCTCCAAGTGCCGGGTTGACGATGGTGGTGACACCACCATGCTGCCTGGGGAGTTGGTGGAAATTTACCAGGTTGAGCAGGTTAATGAAGCCATGTCCATTACTGGCGGCGCCCCAGCTCAGTACACTCCCGTACTATTGGGGATTACCAAAGCCTCCCTGAATACCGATAGCTTTATTTCCGCTGCCAGCTTCCAGGAAACCACTCGGGTCTTAACGGAGGCGGCGATTGAAGGGAAGTCAGATTGGCTGCGCGGCTTGAAGGAAAATGTCATCATCGGTCGGTTAATCCCAGCCGGTACAGGCTACAACGCTTACGAAGACTCACCCGCTCTGGAGATTGATGCGGCCTATGATTCGCCCATCATCGATGATGACATGATGTTGCCTGATGTCGTCCTCGACGATCTGACCGCCCGCAGCTATGATCTCGATACTGGTATGGGGGTGCTGGGGGACGATGAAATGATCGGCGGACTATCGGTTGAGGAAAAACCCGATTCCACGACCATGGATGACGCTGCCGAGGAGGATGAGGATGACTTCTCAGCGATGGCGGAGGAACTAGCTATGCTGGATCTAGATGACGATCTGTTGATTGATGACCAAACAGAGGCTCCCTAGCATGTCCTCAGTTCCCTAACTGGGCTCGGGTTGGCATAGCGGCCTGGGCCCCCACCTGGGTGACGGCATAGGCCGCCACGGCCGTGGCAAACCCTACGGCTGTCTTCAGAGTCATACCCTCTGCCAGGGCCACCGCCAATCCGCCGTTGAAGGCATCTCCTGCGGCCACGGTGTCGATCGCCGTAACAGGCAGGGCTGGCTGGTGGAAGTGACCGGTCTGGGTAGCGACCACCGCGCCATCCGCCCCTAATTTAACGATCGCGATCTTCACCCCCCGTTGCCGCAGTGTCTCTGCCGCTAGCAAGGCCGTCGCCCTATCCTCCACCGTAATGCCCGTTAGCTGGCTGGCCTCAAGTTGGTTTGGGGTGATCACCTGCAGGCAGGGATAGAGGCAGGCCGGTAGGTCTGCCCTGGCGGGCGCCGGGTCAAGGATAACCTGGGCGCCCCGTTGGTGAGCTAGGGTAGCCGCCGCCACCACGGTGGTCAGCGGCACCTCTAACTGCAACAGCAGCCAATCCCCCGGGTGTAAACCATTAGCCAGGGTTTCCAGCTCCGCAGCCCCCCCCTGACCATTGGCACCGGGCACCACCACAATTTGGTTTTGTCCCCCGTCCTCCACCAGGATAGTGGCGACTCCGGTGGCCTGTTCAGGGGTCACGGTCACCCCTTGGGTATCAACCCCGGCCTTGGCCAGGGATACCAGTAGGCTGTGGCCAAAGCTATCGTCCCCCACCCGACCGATCATGGTTGTCCTAGCCCCTAGTCGAGCCGCCGCCACGGCCTGATTGCCTCCCTTACCTCCTGGGACCGTCTCAAACGCTCCACCCAGTAGGGTCTCCCCCGGCTGGGGGAGACGAGGGCTATGGCAGACCAGGTCCATATTAAGACTGCCCAATACATGGATAGTGGACATCCTTAGCCATCCTGCTCAGGTTGGCGGTCTAAACTGGGGTAGGCGGTGGGGGGGCGATCGCTACTCCAGGCCCACCAGCTGGTTTCACAGTCACCACAGAGGTAAAACTCCTGCCAGCGACGCCGTTGATCTTCACCGTAGACCGGCGATCGACGATTAATCCAAACCGCCTGAGCTTGCCGACTGCCCGCCCCGCAGCGGGGACACTGGAAACCAGTGGTATGGCTAGCTCGGCTCACCCACTCCGGGGGAACCGGGGAAAAGGGGTCCATAGTCAGACTAAAACTTTTCCAGTTGGTCAAGACGTAGCCAGATGTTGGGGGTGGGCACATGGCCAAACTTTACCAGGGCATAGTCCTCACGAATTTCCATCACCTCTCCCCGGGTTTCAAATAAATAGGCAGGAAAGCGCTGATCGCTGGCCAGGGCTTCCAAGCTATTCTCCAGTTTTTCGCGCACGGCTCTGACCAGATCTCCCCGTTTTAACGCCACTGCCATCCTTTTGCTCCCTTGGTTGCAATACCCAATATCTTAACTATAGCCCTAGGGAACGGCACCATTATGGTCTGGCACAGCGATAATCTAGCCGCCGCGGTTTTTCCATGGCCTATCGTCCGGGACTAGGGGGATCGGTCGGCTAACCCCACCTGGTGCTGCCCATCCTCCCGCAGTACCTGTTGCCGTCGGGCCCAAATCTGGTGGGGGATATGGGGGGACTCATCGGCCAGACGATCGAGCTTCTGACGGAGGATGGTGATCATCTCCGCCGGGGGCTGGGGGCAGGTGGCCAGCATTTCCTCCGTCTCCCGCCTCAGGGCGCCATACCTGGCGGCACTGAGGCGATGTTTTTCAGCTTTTTCGGTAAATCGGAAAAAGGTCTGGAGGCTGGCCAGGGTGGCCGCTAACAGGCTGGTCAGACCGGTCACGATCTGGAGGGTAGAGTTCACGGAGTCTTGACCCACACTGGAAAACACTGAGCTGCCTACTAGGGTAGACAACACAATCACGGGAATGCCTAGCGACAGGTTGAGGCGATCGCAGGCCTTAGCGGCTTCGTAGTGACCATACTGGACAAAGCGAATGCGCTTGTACCAGTCAGCCAGGAGTTGCTCGGTAGAAAGCATCATCTGCCACGCAGGATAGGGGATTGGGCCTGCCTCCAGTTTACCGTTGACAGTGGGGGCAATAGTGGGCCGATCGGCCAGCCAACTTCAACCGCTGAATCGGCGTCTGACAGACGCGACAGGGCAGGGTTTCGCGATCATAGACCCAGGCTACACCGCCATAGTTGCCGTTGATGCCGTAAATATCCCGGTAGTCGCTGAAGCTGGTGCCCCCCGACTCAATGCTGGTGGTTAGCACCTGTTGAATAGCCCCATGGAGACGGGTTAAACGGCGTAACCCTAGACGTTGGCTGGCGGTGGTGGGACGAATGCCGCTCAAAAACAGGGCTTCATCCGCATAGATATTACCCAATCCGGCCACCAAACGCTGATCCAGCAGGGCATTTTTAATCGGTCGCTGACTGCCCCGCAGACGTTTCCCTAAATAGGCAGGGCTAAATTCCGAGGCAAAGGGTTCTGGGCCCAGCCCCTGCAGACCGGTGATCAGCGCCTGGGGAGGCTGGCCGGGGGGGACCCACCAGAGGCGGCCGAAGGTGCGTTGGTCTAAAAAACGAAGCTCGCGATCGCCCTGCAGAAACAGCCGGGCCCGGCAGTGGGCATGAAGCGGCGTAGCGGGATCTAGCCAGAGTAACTGGCCGGTCATCCGCAGGTGTACCCCCAGGTAACCCGCCGCTGCACCATCCTGCCGGACTAGCTCCGCCAACAGATACTTACCCCGCCGCTGCCAGGCGGCAAAGGCGGCACCCCTCATCCCCTGCCAAAAGTCAGCGGCACTGTCAGGGGTAGCCAGGCTACGCGGTAGCAAGAGCTCACCCCCCTGAATCGAACGATTCAGAGTGACCCGGTTCAAGCCCCGGCAAACGGTTTCCACCTCAGGCAGCTCAGGCACGTTAGCTTCAGCTCGATTCAGTGGTACGGGGTTCCGTTGTCAGCTTCCCTGGCGTCTTAGGGGATCGCTTACTGCTGGAGGTTTTACTCGCCGCGGCGGTTTTTGTTGTGCCACTGCTCTTGGTTTTGCGGGCAGCGGTACCGGTGCCCGCCTTAGGGGTCCGACCTGATGTCGTACGACCGGATTTAGAGGCACCGGAGGCGGTGCCCGCCTTACCTTTTTTAGGTTTAGTGGCCTTGCTAGTGGCCTTGGCCCCAATCCAATCCAGGGCTTGTTCCAGGGTAATGGCTTCGATCTCCATCCCCTCAGGCACCGAGGCATTTACCTTGCCATGCTTAACGTAAAGACCGTAGGGCCCGTTAAACACCGCAATGGCTTCCCCATCCTCCGGGTGGAGCCCCAACTCCTTGAGGGGCTCCACCTTACGGCGGCCGCGCCCCGTCTTGGGCTGGGCCAATAACTCCAGTGCCCGTTCCAGGCTAATGGTGAGGACATCATCCTCCCCCTTGAGGGAACGGTAGTCTCGCCCTTCCTTGCCCTGATCGTGCACCACGTAGGGCCCAAATCGTCCCTGGCTGGCTTTGATCGAGGCGCCGGTCTCAGGGTGAACCCCTAACAGGCGAGGTAGCCTGAGTAGGCCCACCGCCGTCTCCAGGGTGAGCTGATCAGGGGAGAGCCCCTTGGGTAAGGAGGCCCGCTTGGGATTGGGATTGTCCTCCGTGCTATCCCCCAACTGCACGTAGGGACCGTAGGGTCCAATTCGCAGGTAGATGGGCTCGCCAGTATCCGGGTGCAGGCCGACCTGATCGGGACCTTCTACCTTTTGCTTAATGATGCGTTCAATTTGATCCTCGTCTAAGTCGGCGGGGGGCACATCCATGGGAATGGAGGCCCGTACCGGCTCACCATCGGTGTCTAGCTCAATATAGGGGCCATAGCGGCCAATCCGCACCTTAGCGGCCAGGTCGTTGAGCGAAACGGTGCGAGCCGCAGTGGCGTCAATTTCGGTCTCTCGCACGTGAACCTGTTGCTCTAAGCCTTGTTCGCCGCCATAGAAGGTCTTCAGGTAGGGTAACCAGTCCACCTCGCCGGTGGAGATCTCATCCAGGGTCTGCTCCATGCGAGCGGTGAATTGGACATCAACCAAATCTGGAAAGTTTTGCTCCAGTAAGGCGGTGACCGCAAAGGCCGTGAAGGTGGGAATCAGGCTATTGTTGACTAGCCGCACGTAGCCGCGATCGATGATGGTACCAATCACCGTAGCGTAGGTGCTGGGCCGGCCAATCCCTTCACTCTCTAGCACCTTCACCAGGGTTGCCTCGGTGTAACGGGCGGGGGGTTGGGTTTCGTGACCGATCGCCTCCAATTGGGAGCAGGTTAGGGCGTCACCGCTGCCCAGGGGAGGCAGGAGCACCTCCTGGTCCTCCAGGGCGGCCTCGGGATCGTCCGACCCTTCCACGTAGGCACGGAAAAACCCAGGGAAATCAATCCGTTTGCCGGTGGCCCGAAACACCGCCGCTTCCACTTCAATGGAAGCGGTGATATGGGTTTGGCGAGCCTCCGCCATTTGGCTGGCCACGGTGCGTTTCCAGATCAGATCGTAGAGGGCCGCCTCCCGACCGGTCAAACCAGTTTCCTGGGGCGTCCTGAAGGTGCTACCGGCGGGACGGATGGCTTCGTGGGCTTCCTGGGCGCCCTTACTTTTGGTGGCGTACTGCCGGGGTTTAGGACTCAGATAGACACTGCCATAGCGAGACTCGACACAGGCCCGGGCGGCAGTGATCGCCTGCTCTGAAAGATGCACCGAGTCGGTCCGCATGTAGGTAATGTAACCCTGCTCGTAGAGGTTCTGGGCGACCCGCATGGTATCTCGAGCCGATAGGCGTAACTTGCGGTTGGCCTCCTGTTGCAGGGTGGAGGTAGTAAAAGGCGGAGCGGGTTTACGGGTGGAGGGCCGTTCCTCCAGGCTACTCACCGTCCAGACAGCGGATTGCAGACGAGCTTGCAGTTCTTGGGCGCGACCTTCATCCAGTAGGATGACCTGACGGCCCTGGGTAATTTGCCCCGTCGCCTCGTCAAAATCACCGCCGTTCGCTAAGCGGGTCCCCCCTAAGCTATGCAGCTTTGCCTCAAAGGCCGACTGATCCTTCAATAGGGTAGCCTTCAAATCCCAGTAGGAGCCCTTACGAAAGGCCCGCCGCTCCTTCTCCCGGTTGACGACCAACTTCACGGCCACCGACTGCACCCGACCGGCCGACAGACCACCCGCAATTTTCTTCCACAGTAGGGGGGACAGGGTATAACCCACCAAGCGATCCAGGATGCGTCGGGTTTCCTGAGCATGCACCAGTTGGTCATCAATGCTGCGGCAGTTGTCCAAGGCCGCCTGAATGGCCTCTTGGGTAATCTCGTGGAACACCATGCGTTTAGTGGGCACCTTCGGATTTAAAACCTGTAACAGATGCCAGCTAATGCTTTCCCCTTCTCGGTCTTCATCCGTCGCCAGGACCAGTTCATCAGCTTGTTTGAGGGCATCCTTAAGGGTTTTCACCACCTTCTTTTTATCACTGGGAATGATGTAGAGCGGGGCAAAGTCTGCCTCTGGATTAACCCCCAGTTGGGCCCATTTCTCCCCCTTAACATTGGCGGGAATTTCACTGGCGGAGCGGGGCAAATCTCGCACATGACCCATGGAGGCTTCGACTCGGTAGCCCCTCGGCAGATAGTTGCGGATAGTTTTGGCTTTAGTGGGAGATTCAACAATGACAAGGGTTGACATAGGCGATAATCACCGACGCTCTAGCAATGGTTTAGCATTAAAAATAACGTTATGAAAATGGTCTTGATGCCAGTCAATCTCCTAAACCTCCCTCTAGGACCCTAGGGATAGGAGATCATCGACTACGTGATCAATTTACTGCACAGCCAGGCCTCTAGAACACTACAAGCATCAAAAAATTTAACCATTTGATGGTGAAACAGGGTAAAACTTAAATCATTCTTTAAAAACTGTTCATTGAAGTTACCCTGGGTGGGGCTGGCGGTCCGCTTTGTTGCCGTCTGCCCTGACCAGAACCTCGCCAAGGCGTTAGTATGCGTGGTATAGCTTTAATAGCACTGCCGTATAGGTTGGACCCAGCTTGATTTGCCCCTGTTAACCTCGAGGAACAGCAACGATGGATTTTGCTAGCCTTGCCTCCCAGTTAAATGCTGGCACCGTAGCACCGGAGGGGGTGCTAATCCTGACCATTTTAGTGATTTTGGTGGGTGATTTGATCCAGGGGCGGTCCTCCTCCACCTGGACTCCCTATGCCGCCATCCTGGGTTGCTTGGCAACGGTGATTGGCCTGGCGCTGCAATGGGGGTCGGATAATGCCATCGGCTTCCTGGGAGCCTTTAATGCCGATGATCTAGCCATTGTGTTCCGCGGCATTATCGTTTTATCGGCGGCGGTGACCGTCCCCATGGCGATCCGGTATGTGGAGCAGTCGGGTACAGCGCTGGCGGAATTTTTGGTGATTCTCCTCACCGCCACCCTGGGGGGAATGTTCTTGGCTGGTGCCAGTGAGTTGGTGATGATATTCGTCGCCTTGGAAACCCTCAGTATTTCTTCCTACCTGCTGACCGGCTACATGAAACGGGACCCGCGCTCCAATGAAGCGGCCCTCAAGTATTTGCTGATTGGTGCCGCCAGTTCGGCCATCTTCCTCTACGGATCCTCCTTACTGTATGGCCTATCGGGAGGGGAAACTCGGTTAGGGGCGATCGCAGCCAACCTTTCCGCCCCCGGGCAGGAAGCCCCCATTGGCTTAGTGGTGGCCCTGGTCTTTGTAATTGCCGGTATCGCCTTCAAAATTGCCGCCGTGCCCTTCCATCAGTGGACCCCCGATGTTTATGAAGGGTCTCCTACCCCGGTGGTAGCCTTTCTCTCCGTGGGCTCTAAGACCGCTGGTTTTGCCCTGGCCATCCGCCTGCTGGTCACCGCCTTTCCCCTGGTGTCAGACCAATGGCACTTTGTGTTTACCGCCCTGGCCATCCTTAGCATGGTGCTCGGCAATGTAGTAGCCCTAGCCCAAACCAGTATGAAGCGACTGCTGGCCTACTCCTCCATTGGCCAGGCAGGCTTCTTAATGATTGGTTTGGTGGTAGATAGCGACGCCGGCTATGCCAGCATGATCTACTACCTGCTGGTGTACCTATTTATGAACCTGGGCGGCTTTATCTGTGTGATTCTTTTTGCTCTGCGTACTGGCACCGATCAGATCAGCGAGTATAGCGGTCTCTATCAAAAAGACCCACTGTTGACCCTGGCCCTAAGTATTTGTCTGCTTTCCCTGGGGGGGATTCCTCCCCTGGCGGGCTTTTTTGGAAAAATCTATATCTTCTGGGCTGGCTGGCAGGCGGGGGCCTATGGCTTGGTGTTAGTGGGGTTGGTCACCAGTGTGATCTCTATTTATTACTACATTCGCGTCGTCAAAATGATGGTAGTCAAAGAACCCCAGGAAATGTCTGACGCCGTGAAACATTACCCCACCCCCCGTTGGGATCTACCGGGCCTGCGGCCCCTGCAGATCACCCTGGTGTTGATGGTGGTAGCCACATCCCTGGCTGGTATCCTTTCTAACCCCCTATTTACCCTAGCCAATAATGCGGTGGTGCGGACTCCCCTGTTGAACCCCGCCTTGGTGAGTCACCTACCCCCCGATCAGGTGATCACTGCTGCCGTGGTGGGCAGGCCTGAGTGATGATCGATCCTGGCTTTTGCTTGATTCGCCCCTGGAATGGAAACTCAGCATTGTGACGCTCTGCTAGTGGGGGGTGGCATTATGGGAGCGACCCTAGCCACCCTGCTTCGGCAGGTTGATCCTGGCCTCACGGTGGTGCTGGTGGAGCGATTGATGGACTTGGCGGCGGAAAGCACTGCCGCCATGAATAATGCCGGCACCGGCCATGCGGCCAACTGTGAACTCAACTATACGCCGCTGACTAGGGATGGCTCCCTAGTCCTAGACCAGGCCCTGGCCATTAATATCGCCTTTGAGCATAGTCTAGAGTTTTGGAGTGGATTGGTAGAGCAGCAGGTGCTGACCGACCCAGCCCGCTTTATCCGACCGGTGCCCCACATCAGCTTGGTTTGGGGGGAGGATAACGTGGCCTTCCTGCGGCGTCGTTATCAGTTACTCAGCGCCCTGCCCCAGTTTGCCGATATGGCCTGGGGGGAAGATCGGCAGCAGTTAAAGGACTGGATGCCCTTAGTCATGGAGGGTCGCCCCTGGGATCAACCCCTGGCCGCCACCCGGGTGGAACGGGGCACCGATATCAACTTTGGTAGCCTTAGTCGGTTGCTGCTGGAGGGGTTGGAACAGCGGGGGTTGAACCTGTTACGGGGCTGGCAGGTGGTCAATCTCAGACGTCAGCCTCGCGGGGGTCAGGGTGAATGGTTGGTGGAGGCCCATAGCCGCAAGGGCGGTGCGGTTAGTTTCCAAACTCCCTTTGTGTTTTTGGGGGCCGGCGGGGGAACCCTGCCCCTGTTGCAGCGATCGCGTATTCCTGAGGCCAGCCTCTATGGCGCCTTTCCGGTCAGCGGACAGTGGTTGGTTTGCCAAAACCCCCAGGTGATTGCCGCCCACCATGCTAAGGTCTACGGCAAAGCTGCCCTGGGGGCACCGCCGATCTCCGTGCCCCACCTGGATAGCCGCTGGATAGACGGCCGTCAAGCCCTCCTATTTGGGCCCTATGCTGGCTTTAGCAGCCGTTTCCTCAAACAGGGCTCTCGCTGGGACTGGCCCCATTCCATGCGCCCTGGCAATCTGGTGCCTACCCTACAGGTGGGCCTGGAGAATTTCCACCTGGTGCGCTATCTGGTGGGTCAGGTGGCCCAATCCATGGAGCAACGCCTGGACAGCCTGCGCCAATTTGTTCCTGAGGCCGATGCTGCCGACTGGAATCTGGCGGTGGCCGGTCAACGGGTGCAAATTATTAAAAAGGTCAACGGCCATGGCCAACTCCGTATGGGCACGGAGGTGGTGAGTAGCGAAGATGGCTCCCTGGTGGCTTTGCTCGGGGCTTCGCCGGGGGCCTCGACCGCCGTGGATATTATGCTGGAGGTGCTGCAGCGCCATTTCCCTACTGGCCTGGCCAGGCCCGACTGGCAACAGCGGCTCCGCCAACTACTGCCGTCCTGGGGAGAAAACCTGGGCCAAAATCCTGAACTGTTACGCCGCTGTCGCCAACGCCACAACACCATTCTGGGGTTACAGGCCTCGCCCAGGCCATGATCAGACATAACCCCGAGACATAGCCTTAATCTGCCCTGATCCCCCTCAACCGTGTTGTGAAACCATCGGTTTTGCCTAGGTTTATTCTAGACCCTATTAAGAGGTTGTTTGAAAAGGGTTGTCCCAGGTATATTTCGCCGCCAAGGGACCG
>CAYVMR010000026.1:0-18990 GCA_964452545.1 uncultured bacterium | reverse complement strand
GAAGTCCGCCAGCACCGCCGATCGCACCATACCTTTGTAGACAATGGTGCGACTGGAGAAGGAACAGATGTAAAACTCCTGCAGGGCCTGCCCTTCCGCCTCGGTTAGGGCAGCGCCGGGCTCCAGGAGGCTGGCCAGGCTGTGGAGCACCTGACGGCGCAGCAGGTAAAGCCGTCGCTCCAGGGCCTCGCCCCGGTCGCTAGCGGTGACCACCACCTGCTCAATCCGGGGTTGATAACGGCGGGCCAGGGGGCCGAGCACCTCCGGGTTGACCGGCACGGGGCGCCAACCCACCAGAGTGAAGCCGGCGGCGGCGATCACCTGGTTGACTAGCTGGCGCAGGCGATCGGCCACGGCCTCCAACTGGGGCAGAAAGATCATCCCCACCGCCCCCGCTTCAGCCTCAAGGCTGGGCAAACCAGCCGCCGCCGCCCACTGCTGTAAGATTGTCCAGGGAATGGCGGTCATCACCCCAGCCCCGTCCCCCGAGTCTTGATCAGCGCAACAGCCGCCCCGGTGCTCCATCCCCTCCAGGGCCGCCAGGGCCTGCTCCACCAGACCATGGCTGGAGCGGTTGTATTGGTCAGCCAGAAACCCTACCCCACAGGCGTCACGTTCTTCCACCAAGAACCTGGGGCCCCAGTTTGGCCAGGCAGTCGCGGGGGGGAGGGAGGAGGGGGAAGGGTTGTTCACAGGGATTAGATCCTAACAAGGTGAAGACGGTGAAGACAGCTCAACGGCCTGAACCAGGGCCGGATGGTCGGGGTGGCAGCAACTATCACTGGAGCCCCGGGGAACGGGGCGGCGCCAAGAGAGACCGCTGAGGACAGAGTAGATCGCTCAAAGCTGTCACTGGGTCGGCGTTCTGGCCAGAGCTATACTTTACAGACTAGCTCATTCCCTGGGTGGCTAGCCCGGGGGGATTGTTTGCATTCTGTAATATTTGACCACCTGTCTTTTGATTTAGGTGACCACGATGGTAAGAATGGCAACCGAGAGAGTTTTTATTTTGGAATGGAACGGTAATGAAAACAATAGGTTTAGCCCTGGCTTTAGTGATTTCCCTGCTCACCCTATGGCTAGCGCCAGCCGCCCAGGCCGCTGACGTAGCCCATGGCGGCCAAATCTTCTCCAGCAACTGCGCCGCCTGCCACATCGGCGGGGGCAACGTGGTAAATGGCGCTAAGACCCTGAAAAAGGCTGACCTTGATCAGTACGGCATGGCCTCCATTGAGGCGATCACCACCCAGGTGACCAATGGGAAGGGGGCTATGCCCGCCTTTCAGGGCCGCCTCAGTGCTGAGGATATCGCCGATGTGGCCGCCTACGTGCTCAGTCAGGCGGAAAAAGGGTGGTAGGGTATTGAAAAGACCAGCCCTATCCGCCAGATAGCCGGGATGGGCGACATCCGCAGCCTCATCCCGGCTTGATTGGGTAATCTACCAGTGGATGTTCCTGAAAATCCGGTGGGTTCCCCGAGGTCGCTACGGTGGCCTCAGGGAACCCTTCCTCCGTTGTCCGACCAGGCCAAGGAGTGAGTCTGAATAAACATCTTGGCCCACCTAGCTCTCCTGAGGCTTTAAGGGTGAGCCCTTTGGCTTCAGCGCTAGTGGAAAACCGGAGGAGCTCTCAAGCATTCGACCGAGGCGGTTGAGCTGCCCCTCACCCAACTTCCAGCTCTACCCAGCTGTCTATGGCTCGCATTGTATCTTGTCAGAGGTTAACGACGAACACAGGGGATCTGCTTTAGAGGTTTTTTGAAAAGCCAAACAGGAGCTCAAACCATACCTATTAAAGTAGGATAATCTCCTCGGAATTCGATATCCTGGTGACCTCTTGGCGACGAACCATACCAGGGCTGACCTTTTTTAACCAACCTCCTAGACAGGTCAATGGCACTAACAAATGGGAAAAACAGATTTAGCCCCGATTAGCTTAGGTGGTACTGATATTTAGCCTTAAGCAGCCTCAGAATAATTTGGGTCTCGTAGCGGATAATGCCACTCATGGAGGCGAGCTTGTCGTAGAAGGTCAGCAGTTCTTCGTGCTTACCAAAGTTAACGTCAACCACAATATTATGACGACCAGCCGTGACCGCCACGAACTGAACCTCCTCCAGGGCCGCCAGTTGTTCAGCCACCTGGTTAACCCAGCCATTTTCTACAAACAGGTGCATAATGGCGGCGTGGGGCACTCCAAAACACTTGGGGTTAGGCCATGCCTGGATCTGAATCAGCTCGGCATGAAGCAGGCGCTGCACTCGATAACGTGCGGTGGCTTCAGGCACATTCAGCTTGGTGGAAATTTCCTTGTAGGTCGTACGACCGTCGAGCTTTAGCAAGTCAATGATTTTGCGATCGAGCTCGTCAACACTGATGGAAGCGGAGTGGTAATGATCGATGTAAGCCATATACGTCGCCTTGAAGAAATACTCCGGAATGAGTAAGCTTCTTCAATTCTATTGCATCTTTATAAAAATGCACTTTTTTTTCTTGTGTTTGTATTAACCTAAATCCCCAGGTCGTTAAAACCGTAATGATTGCCTTGGCTAAGGCTAAAAGGTCTGCAAAGCTTGATTGGCTCACCCCAATTACCCTTGATCAGAAAGGCCAGGCGCCAGAACCATTAGCAACTGGCTGGCACCCGCCTGTCCTAGGTAGGTCACCCAAACCGCTTAAGGAGCGTACCTGCAAAACGGCCTGTTGACAGGTAGGTGTTAGTCCTCAAAATGTCAATAACTGATGAGTGACTGGGATCAGGTCGGTCAACCTAATCCGGAGATCGCCGGGTGGTCAAAATACTCAGGTATTCTCCTCCCCTGCCGGTAGAGATGGGCTTACTCCAAAACTGAGCTTCGGCATAGCCCTTAACGTGAAGATAATGAATGGTTTCACGGATCGCACCAAAGTCTCCTAAGAGGATATGGCGCAGCACCTGTTGACCGGGGGAGGGCAGGCTCAGTCCAGGGTCAATCTCAGGGGTGGCCTCGGGTGCAGACGGGCTGGTTAGTTGCAACATGGGTCTACTTCCTTTTCAACGGTATTCGCAGACAAGAAAGTAGAACCTCGATCCTGGTTATCCTACCCAAGGAGTATGGATCGGCCAGGATCGTACAATGAAGCCAGCCTTTCCGCTTACCCACACTAAGGGGAAGGTTAGGGATAGCTAGGGAGGTCCAGTCCCTGGCTATCTCGCTATGAAATCAAGGTTCTACAGAGGTGATAGCCTTGGCCAAAACGGTTAGGACAGGGTAGATCGGTCCATTTGATGGACCTGTGTTAGGACACATCAAGAAACAGCGCCTGGGTAGACGCTCTGAATCGCCCCCGCCCCGCTGTCTATGGCTATGGCTACCTTGAGCTGACTAATGTCGGCCCAATGGACAGAATAGGGGAGTTTAGCGGAAACGTCAACCCTGTTGTCCGGTTGATGGACTAAAGCTGTACCACCGCCAAGCGAGAGCTGGCCAGACGATCCATCCAACTGCCTAGGAAGGCTTGGTTGGCCTGCTGCTCAGCGGTGTTTTGACTGTCGGCGGGATAGGGTAGCAGACCTTGCAAAGCCGCGCTGGTGACGCAGAACATGGATTTCTGGAAACTTTGACAAATTTTCACCCGTAGGTCCCCCAGGCGACGGCCCTGCCCCTGATAGAACGCCGTCAGATAGTCGGGTAAAAAGTGGCGCATGTCCTGCATCAACAGGGTGGGGGGAATGCCCGCACCGCCAATGGGAACGGGGTCAGCGTAAAGCGCCCCGTACTCAAACCGGCTCTGGTCGGTGGGAATTTGGTTAGCCTGGGCATTGTAGGAAACGGTTCCCAGAAAGGGAGTCCCCCGAAAGAACACCGCCTCCACGTAGGGGACCGCCACATCCATCAAAAAGGTCATGCCCGCCGATTGGGGGATCAGGTCGTAGCCCACTCCCTTAATATCCACGGTATAGGTAATCGGGAGGTGAGCTGCCGCTACTAGCCCGGCTTTAATGTAGGCGACCACAGCTGGAATGGTGGCGATTTGACCGCGATCGTAGGCATCAGAGAGGTCAATAAATAGGTCACTCATGACCCGCCAAAATTGGCCCAGGGCACTGTAGTAGGCCAGTTGGCGGACCTGCTCAGGGAGAAATTCAGGAAATAGGACGTTCACACCCTGAATCAATGGATTATGCTTAGTTTTGGCTGCTGTTGCCCGGCGGCAATTGGTGAGGAATTCCGCCGAGTCGAGGTACTGATCAAATTTCCCTCCGCCATGCCAGAGCATGGCTTTCATGCAGTATTCGGCGTACTCAAAGTTAATCCGGTCGTGCCACCAGTGTTTTAGCAAACGGGGCAGGGACAGGTCCCCATTGAAGTACTTAAAGAAGGGGAAGAGGACCAAAAACTGGTGATCGGCAATGTAGATCAGGTTGCGGGAGTAGGCGTCTAGAACCACCCCGTAGCTCTTTAAAATACCCACTACCTCCATGACGTTGGTTTCTGTGTCGGGTAGCAGGGCCTCGCCAGCCAATAACTTTTGGATGAAGGGTTGGAGGGGATGGGGGGTAGGCGTTGAACTCATGGCAGGAGGTCCACGGGGGTGTCAGCAAGGATGATATTGGGTAGGGATTGCAAACGCAGGGCGCTAGTCTGGACAAATTCTTGATAGGGTTCATGCAGCACCAGGGTGGTATGCTCACTCCAGCGTGCCATCCAGTCAGGTTGTAGGCCCAGGGCTACAATCACCACCGCCAGGGCTAGGGCCGGTAAGCGATCGCGCCAGCTCACTGAAGGCAGATCCACATCGAGCTGGGGACTAGAACTGGGGGGTGTAATGGCCAGGCGACCAAAGAAGACCCGGTTAACCAGCAGGAGAAAGTACACCGCCGTCAACCCAGAGCCCACCATACAGAGTAGGGTCTGCACGGGAAAGATGGGGAAGCTGCCCCGAAACACTAAGAACTCCGAGATAAACCCCATCATGCCGGGGATACCGGCACTGGCCATTACCCCCAAAATCATCAGGGATCCGACAAAGGGCAGGCCCCGCTCAGGGTTAAGCAAGCCCCGCAGCACATTCAGGTCGCGGGTGCCGGTGGTGTGATAAACTACCCCGACCAGCAAAAACAGTAGGGCGGAAATCAAGCCGTGGCTGACCATCTGAAAGACCGTAGCGACAATACTGATCGGGGTAGAGGCCGCCGCCGCCAGCAGGACGTAGCCCATGTGGCCAATGGAGCTGTAGGCCACCATTTTCTTCATATCGGTTTGGGCGATCGCCGCCAGGGAACCGTATAGCACACTCACCACCGCCCAACTGGCCATCACCGGGGCCAGGGCCATCCAAGCGTCGGGGAAGAGGCCGAGGCCAAACCGCACCAACCCGTAGGTACCCAACTTTAGTAATACCCCCGCTAGCAACACCGAAACCGGTGTAGACGCTTCCACGTGGGCATCGGGCAACCAGGTGTGGAAGGGAAACAGGGGAATTTTAATGCCAAAACCAATCAGCAATGCCACCAGCAGGGTGACCTGTTGCACCAGGGGCAGGGTGGTGGCCAGGGTGCGATCGTAATCGAAACTATCCTGCCCCGACAACCACACCAGCCCCAAAAACGCCCCTAAAATCAGTATCCCCGACAGGGCCGTATAAATTAAAAACTTAGTGGCCGCATAGCCCCGCCGCTCCCCACCCCAAATGGCGATCAGCAGATAGAGGGGAATCAATTCCAATTCGTAGAAGATAAAAAACAGTAATAGATTGGCGGACAGAAACGCCCCCGCCACTGCCCCATTGATCAGCAGCATCAGGGTGTAGTACAAGCGCGGCCGATGCACCTCGGGATCGGTGATATAAAAGGCCACCAACCCCAGCAAACTATTGATCACTAGCAGTGGTAGGGATAGGCCATCCAGACCGAGCCGATAGCTCAACCCCAGGGGCTCTACCCAGGGTAGGAGTTCCTCAAACTGAAAGTTGGCCGTCGTCAGGTTAAATTGACTGGCCAATATCCCCAACCAGAGCAGGGTCAACCCCAAACATATATGGCTAATCACCTTAGCGGTAAAAGCAGTTACCTGGCCGGGCCAAAGGCTGATCACCAGGCCGCCCAAGAGGGGCGTTAAAATCAATAGGCTCAGCATGGTTGATTACCAGAGACTCCAGGTCATGAAAATGGTCAGTAAGCCTACCCCCGTCACAATGGTCAGCAGGTAGAGCTGGGACTGACCAGAGGCACTGTATTTAAGGCTTTCTCCCCCCAGCAGGGAGGCTAACCCAACCGCGTTGACTAAACCATCCACCACGTAGCGATCAAACCAGTTGCTGAGACGCGATAGGCTGGCGATCGCCGCCACCACCGTCTGAGAATAAATTCGCTCGGTATAGAAGTCGTAGGCCAACAAATCCTGGGCAATCCGCACCGGACGATTCAGGGAACGAGCCAGGGATTTAGACAGCGGGATGGTGGCGCCCAGGGTTATCCCTGCCCCACCACTCGCGATCACCGCCACCACCAGGGGCAGATTCAGGGCACTCCCGGTGGGTAGCAAGGAAAGCCGGGCCATAATCAACGGCACCAAAAGGTTCAAAATTGACAACACCACCATGGGGACCGCCATCGGCCAAGGAACCTCTGGGGCCCGGCGGGTTTTGGGTTGGGTTGGACCCCAGAAAACCAACCGCAGAACCCGGGTCAGATTCAGGGCGGTGAGACCATTCACCAGTAAGAATAGAGCGGCTAGCCAGGGTTGAGCAGGACTAAGGGCGGCTACCCCCAGCCGTAGGCCCCAAAAACAACCCAGGGGCACAACCCCCACCATGGCCAGGGCGCCAATGGTATAGGCCAGGGTAGTGGCGGGCATCTTAGCTCCAAGCCCGCCCATTTCCGTCAGATTTTGGCTGCTGGTGGTGGTGATAATTGCCCCTACGCTCATGAACAGTAAGGCCTTCGCCACCGCATGGGTAAGCAGGAGGGTAATCGCAATGTTGGGGGACTGGGTGCCCACCGCAATAAACACCAGTCCCAGATAGGCGCTGGTGGAATAGGACAGGGTTCGTTTCAGATCCACCTGGGCGATCGCCACCAATGATCCACCTACCGCCGTGACACTACCCAAGCCCACCAACACGGCCAGGGCCAGGGGAGACAGCCCAATCACTGGCTGTAGACGGATCAGCACATAGGCCCCACAGGTAACCACCACCGAATTTCTTAAAATTGACGCAGGGTTAGGGCCCTCCATGGCCTCATCCAGCCAGAGATGCAGGGGAAATTGGGCACATTTGCCCACGGGCCCAGCGATCAGCGCCAACCCCAGCAAGTGACTGACCAGGGGCGAGAGCGTGGCCCCCTGGGCCCAACCATAAAGATCGGTGAAGTTCAAGCTACCCGCCAGGGAGGCCAGGGAAATCACCCCCATCAACAGCAACACATCCCCAATTCGTTTGGTTAAAAACGCATCGCGGGCCGCCGTGACCACCAGAGGCTGAGCATACCAAAACCCAACTAATAGATAGGTGGAGAGAGTCAGAATTTCTAACAGAGAATAGGAAAAAAACAGGGATCCACTCAATATCAGCCCGCCCATTGCCGCTTCAAAAACCCCCATCAGGGAATAAAACCGGGCTAGGGCCCAGTCTTTTTCCATGTAGCCCAGGGCAAAGATCTGGGCCAACACACTGAGCAAACTAATCAGCTCCAGGGTGCCCAGGTTCAGCGGGGAGAGATCCAGAGCAATCTCCAGGTGCAAATCGGCAAAGCGAAACCAGGATAAATACAATTGCTGAGCAGGTTTGCCCCAAACTGCCTGAAACAGCAAGAGGCCATGGCCAAAGGCCAACAAGGTCATAAAAATGTTGATATAGGCGGCTGGACGAGGCCCCGTGCGCCGGATCAAACCAGTGGACCAGGGTAGGGATAACAGCGCCCCACCCAGGCCGTACAGTGGTAACAACCAACTGGTTTCTATCCAAAACTGACCCATGGCAAACTATCTCACTTGCGTTCAGGTATTGCTAAGACATCGCCCCAGAGGACATGGGGTTCACCGGTCCCCAACGCGGGTCAGCTAGGCCCGACTGAACCGGCCCAACATCCGCAGATCAAATGCACCGATCAACGCTGTCCTAAGGGTTCTGGTCAAAGCGATAACTGGGATTGACAGGGGAGGGTGAAACGGTTACCTGCAGTCAGCCGAACCACCCCACCACTAGTCAGAGGTCCGACCTGATCCCAACCCGATATTTCGACCTTTCTAGGCCTTCCCCCAGGTCATGGTATCAATCAAAGCTCTCCCTTAGGGCTGCAAAGCACCGATAGATTTGATTATTGCAGAAAATCCACCCCCTCAGGGAGCAATTGCTTTTATGGATGTAGCCATAGATAACATTAGAAAAACTTTGGGACATAAGCTTTAACAATGCGCAACATTAGCAACAATCATTAGGGCTTATATTGCAAAAGTACCTACAGGCGCCTATGCTGAATTTGTTGCAGGAAAAATTGGACTAGCTAAGTCTTTATAACTCCGTTCCTGTCCCGTTTTGTGATAGCGGGGGTGTTTTTTGTGCCTCTAATTTTAGTCACAAAATCGGCTGTGACAGGGATACCTGCGGAGCTGGGGTCTTACCTGGTCTGAATTCAAAAGGAGATTACGACAATGCCGATTGCTGTTGGAATGATTGAAACCCTTGGGTTTCCGGCTGTGGTTGAAGCGGCAGACGCCATGGTGAAGGCGGCCCGGGTAACCCTGGTGGGCTACGAGAAAATCGGTAGCGGGCGGGTTACGGTGATCGTCCGGGGTGATGTATCTGAGGTCCAAGCCTCCGTATCCGCTGGGATTGAATCCGCCAAGCGAGTCAATGGTGGTGAGGTGCTGTCTACCCACATTATTGCCCGTCCCCATGAGAACCTGGAATTTGTTCTGCCGATTCGCTATACCGAGGCGGTGGAACAGTTTCGCACCTAAGCCCTTCTGCCCACAGGCCAGATACCCCTTTTGATTATCTTGCCTGGGTCCCGAGGGGATCGGTGATTGTCTTCGGTGTTTGGGATGTCAGACCGCTGCTCTCCCCCGATGCCGAGCCCATCCATTGTTACTTATCATTACCAAGATCAGGAGAAGGATTACACCCATGGCAATTGCAGTCGGCATGGTTGAAACGTTGGGCTTTCCCGCTGTGGTCGAAGCCGCAGATGCAATGGTGAAAGCGGCCCGGGTTACCCTGGTGGGCTACGAGAAAATTGGTAGTGGTCGCGTTACCGTGATTGTTCGGGGCGATGTCTCCGAGGTCCAAGCCTCGGTGGCGGCTGGCATTGAAAATGTTAAGCGGGTCAATGGAGGTCAGGTCCTCTCCACCCATATTATTGCTCGCCCCCACGAAAACCTCGAGTTTGTCCTCCCCATTCGCTACACCGAAGCGGTTGAGCAATTTCGGGAGAGTGTCAGTGGTATTCGTCCCTACGGTAGATAGGTAAGTTATGCTCCTGGCAAAGGTGCGGGGCACGGTGGTTAGTACCTGTAAAGAGCCCAGCTTAGGTGGGGTAAAGTTTTTACTTGTACAGCTGATCAGTGAGGCGGGTGACCTCTTGCCAGATTACACCGTAGCGGCCGATGTGGTTGGGGCTGGCCCTGGTGAATGGGTTTTAATTACCCAGGGTAGCGGGGCCAGGCAGCATCGAGGGTATGAAACCAGACCTGTGGATGCCGCCGTAATTGCCATCGTGGATACCGTTAGTTTGGACAGCGGTACCCTTTACAACAAGCGTGATGACTTCAGCTAGGGTGGTTCTAGCCTTATGATTCCGCCATCCCTCTAGGGGTGAGCTAGGGACCTAGCCGTGGCATGGTTTAGGGGATGGAAAACCCTGAGGGGTGGGTAATGTCCCTGTGTTGGCTAACGTTGTTGGAGAATGCAGATCATGACGGTTGGCACCACTATGGTGGCCCCGACGGTAGAGGTTTTGCCTCAACCTGACAGTTCCTTGGTTGGTCTGCAGGTACACCGGTTTGCCCAGGTGACTGGGGATGTTCGCCTCAGTGGAGACGCCGCGATCGCGCTGGGAGCGGTGGTTAGGGCGGAGACCGGGAGTAGCTGTGCGATCGGTGCGGGTACCGTACTGCAGGAAGGGGTGGCGGTCTATGCCCAGTCCCAGGCCAAGGTCCTGGGGGACGACCAGCACCCCTACACTGTTTGGATAGGCAGTCGGGTCACCCTGACCCATAAAGTTTTAGTCCAAGGGCCAGCCTACTTGGGCAGTGGCTGTTTTGTTGGCTTTCGGTCGACGATTTTTAATGCCCGACTGGGGGCCGGTTGCGTCGTGATGATGCATGCCCTGGTGCAAGATGTAGACATTCCACCAGGCAAACTAGTTCCCTCCGGCGCCGTGATTACCCGGCAGGAACAGGCCGACGGTTTAGCCGATGTAAATTCCTCCGATCTCACCCTGGTTCGGGAGATGTTAGGCCATGGCCATCTCCCGGCCTCCCTATCATCCCCTCAGGCCAAGGCAGTTGAGCCCAGCCCAGCTTTTAATCAACCCAACGGATTAGGTCCTATGAAACTCCAACAGCTATCTTCCGACATTGTTCAGCGGGTCCGCCAATATCTAGCCCAGGGGCTGCTGATTGGTACCGAACATGCTGACACCCGACGTTATCGCAGCGGGGTTTGGCAGACCTGTAGCCCCATTACCGCCTCCCGCGAAGGGGAGGCTTTGCAAGCCCTAGAGGCTTGTCTGGCGGAGCACTCTGGTGAATATGTGCGGATCTTTGGTATTGATCCACGGGCCAAGCAACGGGTAGCACCGGTTACCATTCAACGGCCCGATGGCAAGCCCATCGAGGTCAGTGGCCATGGGACGATGGGGGCGACCCCAGCCACGACCTATCGGCCCGGGCCCATGGGGGCTAACCGGGGGGCCCTATCCGGAGAGGTGGTACAGCAAGTGCGCCAGTACCTCAGCCAGGGTTTAAGGATTGGCACCGAGCATGCCGATGCTCGCCGTTATCGCAGTGGGGTCTGGCAGACCTGTAGCCCCATTACCGCCTCCCGCGAAGGGGAGGTGCTAGCGGCTCTGGAGGCTTGCCTGGCAGAGCATAGCGGGGAGTATGTGCGCCTTTTTGGCATCGATCCACGGCGGCATCAGCGGGTCGCTCCCATCACCATTCAGCGCCCCGATGGTCAACCGGTGGTCGCCAGCCATGGGGCTGGGGGAACCAGTGTCGCCGCCTCCACAGGCAGCTCCAGCGGCCATGGTGGGGGGGTCCCTGGGGATCTGGCCCAGTCGGTGCGGCAATTAATTAACCAGGGCTATCGGATTGGCGCTGAGCATGCTGACCAACGCCGTTACCGCAGCGGCGTCTGGCAAACCTGCACCAGTATTACCTCGACTCGGGAGGCGGAGGTGATGGCGGCCTTAAGTGCCTGCATCACCAACCATCCCGGTGAGTATGTGCGGATTTTCGGCATTGATCCGGTGGCTAAACGGCGAGGGCCTGAGATCGTCATTCAACGACCGGGGGAAAGTGCCGCTCAAGCCAGTCCTGCCAGCCCTGGCTTTAGTGCCAGCCCCGTTAGCGGCGGGGGCAGCAATGGCAGTACCAGCGGTCAACCCCTTTCCCAGGATCTGGTGCAGCAAATCAATCAGCTGATGAACCAGGGCTATCGCCTCAGCCTGGAGCATGCCGATCAGCGGCGTTACCGCAGCGGCGCCTGGCAAACTGGCACCCCCTTGGATGGCAGTCGGATCTCTGATATTTTGGCGGCCTTGGAAACCCAGCTGCGAGCCCACCGGGGTGAGTACGTGCGCCTGATCGGGGTTGATCCCAGGGTGAAACGACGGGTCTTGGAAGCCACTATTCAGCGTCCCTAACGCCCTCCTGAACACCGCCCGTGGCCAGCCCCCGTAGTTCCCCAATGCCTGACCATTGCTATGGTCAAGTTGACCTGGCGGCGTCTGGGGCGATCTCCCCAGATGCCATTCTAGGTGCAGACCCAGGGTGTCGCCTGGTGATCGGGCCTGGAGTATGCCTGGGCAGTGGTGTACTGGTCAGGGCCAGTCATGGGGATCTGGTGGTTGAGGCCGGCGCCAGCCTGGGTCTGGGGGTGGTGGTGGTGGGGCGAGGGCGCATTGGTCGCCATGCCTGTATCGGAGCCAACAGCACCCTGATCAATCCGGAGGTGGCCGACCGTCAGGTGCTAGCCCCCGACACCCTTTGGGGGGATCCCTCTGCCCCCCAACCCTGCCCCTCCAGTAATGGTCATGGGGCTGGGCTCGATCAACCAGTGGGCCAAGATCGCCCCTATGTCTATGGCAAAGGTCAGGTCCTGCAACTGCTGGCCACCCTGTTTCCCCACCGTCAGGGGTAAACGGCTCTGGCCCCAGGCCTTAGAATAGGAACGTGGCGGTTATGGCTAGGGGCAACGGTGCGCCGGCGAGCTAGGACGCCTACCCAGACTTCGCTGGTACTGTTTAACTCCGTCCTCAGCGTTCTGGTCAAAGCTACATCTATTCTGGGTAATTTCCCAAGAGGCATCCTATGCACAGCGACGGTCAGTTGGCCTCCCAGCCCCTCACCCTGCGCCCTCCCCCCACCGATCAGGTGAAGCCAGCCCGGCCCGTCGATCGCTCCCGAGGGGTCGCCCTGGGCATGGTCTCCACGGAGAGCTTCCCAGCGGTGGTGGGCACCGCCGATGCCATGGTGAAGGCCGCGGATGTCTTTCTGGTGGGCTACGAGAAAACTGGCAGTGGTCACTGCACCGCCATTGTCCGCGGTGGCATTGCCGATATTCGCATGGCGGTGGCAGCGGGGGTGCAAACCGCCCAACAGTTTGGCCAGTACCTCTCCTCCACGGTGATTCCCCGGCCCCTGCCTAACCTGGAGGCGGTACTACCGATCTGTGCCCGTTGGGATCAGCTGCGACGGGCGGGACACAATAACTTGGGCAACCATGCCATTGGGTTGCTAGAAACCCGCGGGTTCCCGGCCATGGTGGGGGCGGCGGATGCCATGACGAAGGCCGCCGATGTGCAACTCATGGCCCACGAGGCGATCGGCGATGGTCTGTGTACGATTTTAGTGCGGGGGTCCCTACCCAATGTGGCGATCGCCATCGAAGCCGGTATCCACGAAGCGGAAAGGATTGGGGAACTCCACGCGGTGATGGTGATTCCTCGACCTCTAGGGGATCTGGAGGACTCCCTCCCCCAAACTATCCTGGAGGAGGAGGAGCCCCTGCGCCTGCCCCTGGTGTTAGCCACCAAAGCCAGCGAGGCCGAGCTCGAAGCCCTACCGGTGGAAATCAGTACCAGTGAACCCCTGACCCTAGAATTAGAACAACCGGCCCCCGCCGCCGAACCCTAGTGATTCTCTACTGTCGACAAGCTGAGTCAAGCAAAGGTAACTACCATGGTGTCCGCCCCGATTCCCCCCGGCCAGTACGGTGACCTGGCCATTGCCCAAACCCGATCCGAGCCCCTGGTGCGGTGGCCCAGTCCCTCTAAAAACCAGTACACCATTCACCTGGAGCACCCCGAATTTACCGCCCTGTGTCCTCGCTCTGGCTATCCTGACTTCGGCACCATCGTGGTGGACTACTGCCCCCAGGACTGGGTGGTGGAGCTAAAGGCCTTTAAGTTATTCATCAATTCCTTCCGCAACGATCGCATCAGCCACGAAGACGTCACCAACCAGATTGCCGATCGCCTTTGGCAGGAGCTATCGCCGCTGGGTATCCGGGTGATTGGTGACTTTACCCGGCGGGGTGGGGTGAAAACGGTGATTACGGTCAAAAAAGGCGACTGGCAAGATTTTGAGCCCTACCCACCCAACCCCCTGTAAGCGCCATGGCTGGGCTACACCCTGGGCCATTAGATAGGACCTTCACCAACCCGCAGAGACCAACCTAGGAGACTCTGCCTCACCATCAGCCCTTGATCGTCCAGGCCCTAGAGCAGGCCCTGACTGTGCAACAGGAAGTAGGTAAGACGGGCCAGGCTGAGGCCAATGAAGGCGGTGAGGGCGATGGCGATCGCCACTGTGATAGTATCGCGAATAAACTTCATCGGCAGGGATCAAATAGACGCCTCAAGCTGGCAGGCTAGAAGCAACCCTGCCACCCAACGTTATGGTATCGCCTGGGGACGACCCAGCACTAGGATCGGCATCATGGATCGTCGGCATTTCTTAAACCAGGGCTTGATGGGCGGTGTAGGGCTGGCCCTGGCCAGTTGCCAGGCCAAGGGGGATAGGCTAAAACTGGCGGTCTGGCAGGGAGCGCTGCCGGTGCAACTGGTCACCGCCTTTGAACGTCAAAGCCAGGCCCAGATATCGGTGGGGTTAACCCACCAGACCACCCCAGCCCAACTCTATGGCCAGCTAGAAACCTGGGCCACCGAGCCGGGCAAAATAGAGGGCGCGATCGCCGACTGGGTCAGCCTGCCGGAGGCCTGGCTAGCACCCGCCCGGCAGCAGTCCTTGATCCAACCCATCGATCCCCAGCCCTTGCGGGAATGGTCAACCCTGGCGCCGGTTTGGGCCCAACTACTGCGACAGGGGGCCCAGGGGGCAGGGGAGGCGATCTGGGGGGTTCCCTACCGCTGGACTGCCCTGGGGGTTCTCTACGATACTGACCGTCTCCGCACCGCTGCACCGATCCAGGGCTGGGGGGATCTGCTTCAACCCCAGCTGCAGCAGCGGCTGATGGTGCCAGACCAGGAGCGACTGGTGCTGGGGCTGGGGCTGAAGGCCTTGGGATCCTCCGCCAATCCAACCGACTTGAGCCCCTTACAGGGCCTAGAGGGCTGGCTGGGTCAACTCCACCGGCAGGTGCGCTGGTATAGCTCCCAACATACCCTGAAAGCCCTGATTACCGGCGATGCCTGGGCGGTGGTGGGCTGGCTAGACGCCCTGCTACCGGTTTTGGCCCAGTACCCCAACCTCAGGTTAGTGATTCCCCAGGAGGGTACCCTGGCCAGTGCGGACCTCTGGCTACGGCCCCAGGGGGCATCCCCGCTGGCCCCTCCAGACTGGGACTGGTTAAACTTCTGCCTCAGCCAAGACTTTGCCACCGCCCTGGGGATTTATAACCAGGCCCTGGCGCCCCGTCTCTGGGGGCTCTCCGCCGAACATCTGCCCACCGCCTGGCAACGCTACGGCGATCGCCTGGAGGCCTCGACAGTGTTGACCCAGAGCGAGTTTCTCCACCCCCTCAGCCCAGCGGTGGAGACCGCCTATACCGATCTTTGGCAACAGTTGCGCCAGGGCTAGCCCTTTGCAGCCCCGGAGTGACCTGCTATAACAGTGGCTAGTTGTTATTGCGGCCTCGCCGACTCCATGGTCAGGGATCCCTATCCAGTGCCCCAGTTGGGGTTTTTGATTAAATTTATCGAGCCCGACTTGACCGTGGATCAGCTGGCGGAGGAAACCCACTACCTGCAGGCCGATCTCCAGGATCTGGGGGGGCTGGGGCAAACCCGCTTCCGACTCCTGCAAAGCCCGCGCGGTGAGGCCCTGGTGTCTGACGGGGTGCAGTTTGAGGCTAGTGCCGATCGCCTGCGCCCCATCCTCAAGCGGCTCTGCGATCGGCTGCAGCACAAACCCCTGGAAACCCTGGTGTTAATTCAGCAGGGGAGCATGCGCCTCCAGGTGCAAACCCACACCGCCGAAGTCCTGGCCAGCATGCTGGGGGCGGCTGAGGCGATGCTGCCTCCCCAGAGTATCTACCTGGGCAAGGCGGCCGTCTACAGCCAGAGCCAGGGGGAACTGTCCCCGGCCGAGCTCGCCAACCTGGATCTGTTGCAACAATACCTGGGGTTATCCCAGGAGGAGGCGGACCACCTCAAGGCCACCGCTCTGGGACCCTATCAGACCCTGGCGGAAAAGCGCCAGCGTTTTGCCCAGGTGCTGATGCTAGAACTGAGTAGTCACAACCGTCGGCCCCTGCCAGAGGAGAGTTGGCAGGTGATGGTGGAACTGGCAGATAACCTGGCCTTACCCCAGGCCGAGGCCCATCAAATTTACCAGGACCAGCTGCACCAGATTCAGGTGGAGGCGGAGGCCATCCGCCAGCAGGACATGGCGGTGGCGGTGGCCCAGGCGGAAGCCCAGGCCGCGGCGGAGGCGACTCGCCAGCAGCAACAGCAGGAGCGCGAACACCAAATTGAACAGTATCGGGCCATGGTGCGCCAGGCCCTGGCCACCAGCCTCTATCCCCCCACCTTTGATCAGGGGCGGCTAGAACAGGCCCGCCAACTGTGGCAGATTTCCCCAGAGCGGGCCCTGGGTATTGAAGAGGTGATCCGCAGTGAGCTCTACGGCGCTGTGACCTCCGAGTTAGGGGTGGACTACAGCCGCCTGCGGCAACTGCTCTGGGCCCAGGACTGGCGGGCTGCCGACGAGGAAACGGAGAACGTCATCCTCAAAGCCCTCAGCCCCAATCGCCAACCCCTGGATCGGGAGGCGATCGCCCAGCTCCCCTGTGGGGACTTGCTCACCATCGACCAGCTCTGGAGTCGCTACAGCGAGGGTAGGTTTGGCTTTCGGGTCCAACAGCAGATCTACCACCGGGTAGAGCAACAGAGTGCTGATTTTTTACGGACCTTAGACTGGCGAGGACCCACCCTCAGTCTCAGCCTGGGTCGCAAACCCTATAAACGGCTACAGTTTACTGATCAGGCCCCGGATGGTCACCTGCCCACCTGGCGATGGTGTTGCTCTAGCCTGGAGGCTGGCTACAATCTCAGCGAGGTCGTGGTACAGGCCATGATGGATCGGTTGAATCGTTGTTTTGCCCTAGACACCCTCCAGGGGAGCGAATAACCCATGATGGTGGTTGATCCAGACTGGACCCGGCAAGATTTGATCAATTTGCTTGAGGCTAACGAGTGGCAGGCGGCAGACCGGGTCACCCAGGCCCTGCTGCTAGGGGCCGTTGATCAGTCCGGTAGGACATCCGGATGGGTCAACCGCTTTTTGCTAAATCCCCTAAGGCCATGCGGCTACCTGACCCCCTCGGCCCTGGCCCAGCTCCCCTGTGACCTGCTGCACGATCTCGATTACCTCTGGGTCAGGGCCAGCCGCGGTCAGTTTGGCTTTTCGGTGCAGGAGCAGCTCTATCGTCAACTCAACCAGGGCTTTGATAGCACCCAATTGAGCCCGGTCAACCCCCACCCCTTCTTCCAGGCGGTGGGCTGGTTAATGGTGACCACCCCCCGCCCCCTGGCTTTCTTTAAGTTCTATGACTTTCTTAACTTTAGCCTCACCGCGGCCCCGGGCCACCTGCCCGCTCTCTGGTACTGGCAACTATCCTGGCTAGAGTCCCTGCGGGTCGGTGGCTTTGGTTCTGGGCAAGGGGGCGGGTTTGGCGACCTGGCCCGGTTGGATGCCCTGATGCTACGGCTAGGGCGCTGCGGACAGGTCTAATCGGGTCAGGCCTATCCTGGGTAAACCCGGCGTTGCCTGGGCCAACCGATCAATCCCCAGCTGGCCGCTACCCTATCCCACCTTTGGCAAGGCGCCCTACCCCTATAACCCCCCTTGGATTAACCCCAGCCCCGCCTTCACCGCTTCATAGCCAAATAGCAAGATCAAACTGGTTAGGGTCCCTCCCATCAGACACAGCACCAGGCCCGCTAGACTGATGGCGCCGTCGTCATCCAGGAGCCCAAATCCGGTGACAAAAATACCCATGGCAGGCAGGGTGTTGGTGCCAGGGATGGGTATCATCATGGAAAGGGCCATCAGGGCAATGGCGGTGCCAAGCAGTAATCGCCCTGGCCTACTGGTGCAAATCGGGGTTAACCGGGGCCGAGAAATTGCTTCCAAGCGCTGTAACCAGGGCAACCCAGCCTTGAGGATTTTTTGCACCGCCGTCAGATCAAAGGGGTGGTGATTCCAACGCTCAGGTAGCCACAGTCGAGTGCGGCCAGCCATCAGCTGCAGGGCTAGCAGGAGCAGGGCAATACCAAAGGGAACGGAGTAGCCTGGCGCTGGCAAGGGCAAGGCTGAGGGTAAGGAGAGCAGAACGAATAGAAAGCCAAAGGTCCGTTCTCCAGCCAGGGCCAGGATCTCCTCTAGGGTAACCTGGGGCTGATGGGCTGTGTCGAAGAAATATTGTTGGAGTTCAGCGGAGAGTCGGGCCATCGGGAAACCACCGCAGCAGATAGATAGGCTGAATGCAGTGTACCCTGCCCTGGCCCCTACGGATGGTAACCGCCCAGGTGACATGGCTGAATCCCCTGATCAACCTAGGGCTGGAGGTTGAGATAACGTTGCAGGAATTGCCGGAGCTGCTGCTGTAGTTCCGCACCGGCTATATCGGGTAAGTTGTTGTGATCGACCCCGGGCACCAGCCAGATCGCTTTGGGCCCCGGCGTCGCCTGGTAAAGCTGTTCTGCCATGCTGGGGGGGATATCCATATCCGCCTGACCGTGGATATAGAAAATCGGTAGGTTCAGGTGCGGCACCTTGGCCAGGGAGTCAAATCGCTGGGTGAGTAGGTGTCGCACTGGGAACCACCGGTTGTACTGGGAGAGCACCACCATATCGACCATGGAGGTAAAGGAGGCGTCGATGATCAGGGCGGCCAGCCCCGGCACCCGCCCCGCCAGATCAAGGGCGATCGCCCCCCCCAGGGAATGGCCGTAGATCACCAATTGGCCGGGGTCAATGCCCCGTTCCTGGTGCAGAAAGCGGTAGACCGCCTCGGCATCTTCGTAGAGGCGGTGTTCAGTGGCGAAGGGACCGGAGCTGAGGCCGTAGCCGCGATAGTCGATGGTCAGCACCGAAACCCCCAGCGATCGCAGCCGGGCCGTCCGCCCCAGACTGGTGGAAATTTTGCCGGCATTACCGTGGAGGTAAAGGCCAGTGAGGGGGGGGGCACCCTGCCCCGGTAGCCACCAGCCGTGGATTTGGCCCCCCTCACCCACCGGAATCACCACGGTTTCGTAGGCCAGCCCCAGATCCGCCGGGGTAGTGGTCAACTCGGCGGAGGGCAAAAAGATCAGTCGCCG
>CAYVMR010000025.1:0-19021 GCA_964452545.1 uncultured bacterium | reverse complement strand
TGGTCGGGAGGTGTTTAATGGGGATCTGGGGGTGATCCAGGCGATCGCCCCGGAGGATCAGGAGGTGACGGTGAACTTTGGCGATCGCCGGGTCACCTACGATGCCGCTGACCTGAATGAAATTGCCCTGGCCTGGGCCATCACCATCCACAAAAGCCAGGGGAGTGAGTATCCGGTGGTGATTTTGCCCCTGTTTATGAGCCACTACCTGATGCTCAGCCGCCACCTGCTCTACACTGGCCTTACTCGGGCCCGGCGGTTGGCCATCGTGGTGGGGCCAGAAAAGGCCATTGCCATGGCGGTGCGCCGGGGGCAGGATAGGCATCGCTACACCGCCCTGGCCCGGCGATTGCAGATCTAGGGAGAGTTCATGGGGGTGGCGGGGCTGGGGGGCTGGCAGAGGGCAATGCCGGCGGCGGCCACCATAATTAGGAAAATGGCTAGGATCATCAGCGGGGTCAAGGTCTCCCCCAGGCCAAGAAAGCCAATCAGGGCGGCGATCGCCGGTTCCAGGCTAAGCATGACGCCAAATACCGACACCGGTAGCCGTCGCAGCGCCGCCATCTCCAGGGAATAGGGCAGGGCAGAGGCGAGCACAGCCACCCCCAGACCTAAACCCAACATGAGCGGCTGGATCAGAGCTGCACCCGCACTGGCCAGGCCCAGGGGCAGCAGAGCCAGGCCGCCCACCGCCATCGCCAGGGCCAGCCCCTCACTGCCCCTAAATTCGCGCCCCACCTGGGCGGCCAGGATGATGTAGAGGCCCCAGGCCGCCCCCGCCAGCAGGGCAAACCCCACCCCCGCCCCATCCAGGCTGGCGGTGTGCAGGGGCGACAGCAGACCAATGCCGAGGCCCGCCAGCCCCACCCAAAGCCCGTCTAACCAACGGCGGGAGTGCAATAGGGCCACCACTAAGGGTCCAGAAAATTCAATGGCAACCGCCACGCCAATCGGGATCCGGGCAATGGCCAGATAGAAACAGCTGTTCATGGCCGCCAGGGTGAGGCCAAACAGCACCAACCGCCGATAGGCCGGAACCGAGTAGCCCCGCCAGCGCGGCCGCTGCCAGGCCACCAACACCACCGCCGCCAGGCCCACCCGCAAACACACCATGCCCAAGGGCCCCACTTGGTCAAATAGACTCTTGGCCAGGGTGGACCCCAACTGGGTAGAGACCATGGCCAAACATACCAGCCCCAGGGCCGAGCCCTGCAATTTACCCTGATCCACCCTGCTCCTGTGGGATAGTCCCAAAACACCGTTTAAAGGCATAACTCCCGACCCTGGGGCCGGGAGCTGCTGGCGATAATATAGCAGGTTCAGCTAGAAAGTGGATTTCAGTATAGGGAAGGATCTACAGGGAAGGGGGAATGCACAGTAGGGTTGACCCGATCCTAGGGTGCCCACCGATCTACATAAACTAACAGGGCGATATTTTTTTAAATTTCCCTAAAGTTTTGGTCGCCGCTTTATCCAGCCTTTATCCATAGCTTGGGCCAGAACCCTGCGGATCAGGTTAATTCGGCATAGAGCTCAGGCACCGCTGCCCCAGGGGGACCTAGGGAACCGGGCTGACCTGGGCCCGGTAGAGGAGCCGATCGCCATGGCGATACCCCAGGTACCGGACCCGGACCCGAGCCCCGGGGGCAACATGACCCTGCAGCGGTTGGTGAACCTGGGGGTCGTAGGGCAGCTCGCGGCCCACCTCACCGATGGCCGTCACCCCCCAGCCCTGCAACAGGTCCTGCCAGGGCTGGGTCAGGGGGAGCAGGCGACTAGCGGGCAGGTCGGGCTGGCGCTGGGCCGCGGCCACGGCGGTGGGCCATTGCCGCAGCCAGGGTTCTAGACAGGCCAGGGCGTCGGCCTGGAACCGCTGCCGCTGAGCTGCCTCGGCGTCGATAGCTGAGTCTAAAACCAGAGAGGGGGGACTGGGCGGCCTTGGGGGGGGATCGACCGGCCAGCCAAACTGGGCAATCAGCTCGGCACTGGAAACCTGTAGGGCCTGGCTAAGATGCAGTAGGGCTTGCACCGATAAACCTGCCACCTGCCCCCGACGGAGGCGGTCCACCGCCGTCCGGGAGACCCCCGCGGCTCGGCCCAGGGCCCGGTAGCTGGTCAGCCCTACGGCCCCCATCAGGGTTTGCAGCTGGGGGGAGTAGTCGGCGGAGGGTGCAGCCATGGCCAGGAGCAGCTAAAATGCCTGAATAATGAGTCTCTTTAGCGATTTAGTATAGCTTGGGCGGGGGCGAAGCCATGCAAGGGAAACGGCACTGGGGGCGGCAATCGACCAGGGTGGGGGCGGGGCTGGTGGGGCTGGCGATCAGCCTCAGCACCGCTCCCCTGATGGCGGCCCCCCCTAATCCGGTGATCGAGGTGGGGATAGTGCAGCGCTTTGGGGAAGACCCCCAGGCCCAAATCCGGCTAGAGGCCCCGGCGGGGGAGCGGCTGAACCTGCGGTTTGAGACCGATGGCCAGCCCCAAACCCTGAGTACCCCCCAGGTGGTGCTGGGGGTGAAGCCAGAGCCCCTAGCTGACCCGACTTTGCGGGAACGGGTGGTATTGAGCCATCACCGCAGCTTTGAAAGTGCCGAACACAGTGCCCAGGAGTGGCGGCAACGGGGAATCGAGGCGGAAATTGCCCAACCCGGCAGCTGGGAGGTGTGGGCTAGTCGACAACAGTACGATACTCCCCTGCTCCGTCGGCTGCTGGTGAAAAATTTGCAGGCCCGGGGGTTTAGCGAGGTGCAGTTGGATAGCCGGGTGGTGGGCCAGGTGCCCAGGTTGTTTTTTCAGGCGAATGGCTATCGGTACCACCGCGATCGCCTGGAGCTCAGCCCCAGCGGTGGCCGCACCCGGGTGGTGCAGAGCGGCGATCCGCCCTTGACCCGGGTCTATGCTGGTCGCCTCAACCTCCAACCCAATGCCTACGACACCTACACCCTGGTCAACCAGGTGCCGGTGGAAACCTACCTGCGGGGCGTGGTACCCCACGAAATTGGTCCCAGCGCCCCCGTCCCCGCTATCCAGGCCCAGGCGGTTTTAGCCCGCACCTACGTGTTGCGCAACCTGCGCCGGTTTGCCATTGACGGCTACCAGATCTGTGCCGATACCCAATGCCAGGTCTACCGGGGCCTGAATGGCACGGTGGCGGCGGCAGACCAGGCCATTCAGGCCACCCGGGGGCAGGTGCTAACCTACCAAAATGAGCTGGTGGATGCCCTCTACTCCTCCACCAGTGGGGGGGTCACCGCCGCCTTTAGCCACGTCTGGAATGGGCCCGATCGCCCCTACCTGCAGCCGGTGGTGGATTCCGTCGCCGGGGCCTGGAACCTGAGTCGCAATCCCCTGGATGGGGAAACCAGTTTTCGTGCCTTTATGGCCCTGGATCAGGGGTTTAACGAGCAGGGTTGGCGGTTGTTTCGCTGGCGCTATGAGAGTAGCCTGGGGGACATTGCCCAGGACCTGCGGCAGTTTCTGGGCCGGCGCCAGCATCCCCTGGCGGGGCTGAGCCAGGTCAGCCAGGTAAGGGTGGTGGAGCGAGCCCCTTCGGGCCGGGTCCAAGTGTTGGAGATTGACACCAACCTGGGACCAGTCCGGCTGGAGAAGGATGAAATTGTGCGGGTGCTGTCCGCCCCCCGCAGCTTACTGTTTTATCTGGACCCGATCTACGCTCCGGTGCCGGGGGACGGGGCCGCCGTCCTGACCGGCTACCGGTTTGTCGGCGGTGGCTGGGGGCACGGCGTTGGCCTCAGTCAAACGGGCTCCTACCGCCTGGGCCGGATGGGCTGGAACTACGCTCGCATTTTGCAGTTCTACTATCCCGGCACGACGCTGCAGCCCATCCATGCTGGCCTCACCCTCTGGTCAGAGGCCGAGGCGGCTACCACCGCTAGTCATCCCCTAGACTAGGAGGCAAGGGCTGGCCAGGGGCCTGGCCCTTGCCCCCAACGCCATCAAGATGAAGATGATTATGGACCTGACCTGGCTGGATAACAACTCTTGGCTGCTGACACTGGGCCCCCACCGCCTGCTCATCGACCCTTGGCTGGTGGGGGATCTGGTGTTTGGTCAGCAGGGCTGGTTGTTTAGGGGGGTGAAGCTGCGATCGCCGGCCCTAGACCTGAAGGGGATTGATTTAATTCTCCTCAGTCAGGGCCTGGCGGACCATGCCCACCCCCCCACCCTGGCCCAATTGGATCGGCGTATTCCGGTGGTGGGGTCGCCGGCGGCGGCTCGGGTGGCGCAGCGGTTGGGCTACGACCAGGTGACCGCCCTCGGCCATGGTCAGGTGTTTGAGCTGGGGGATTGGCTGCGGCTGGAAGCCGTGCCGGGGGCACCCCTGGGGCCCCTGACGGTGGAGAATGGCTATGTGATCAGCGATCGCCAAAGCGGCCTCCGTCTTTTTTACGAACCCCACGGCTTCCATGCTCCTAGCCTCCAGGCCCAGGCCCCCATGGATGTGGTGATTACCCCAGTGCTGGATCTGGCTCTGCCCCTGGTGGGGCCGATTATTCGCGGCCAGGCCAGTGCCCTGGAACGGGTGGCCTGGTTGCAGCCCCAGGTCCTGCTACCCACCGCCGCCGCCGCGGAGACCGAGTACAGCGGCACCCTGGCGGCCCTGCTGCAGAGCCGGGGTAGCGCCGCCAGCCTAGAGCGCACCCTACAGGACCGGGGGCTAACCACCCAGGTGATTAGCCCTGAGGTGGGGAAACGGGTCACTTTGGACATTACTCCCCGCCCCCAACCATCCCCCTTGTCAGCTTAGAAAAAGGCTGCCGCCGTATTCACCAAGTCCAGGGAGGTCACCGCACCCGCCTCCACCCGCACCGGGGTGTAGTGGCCATCCCCCTGAAAGCTGTTGAAGTATAGGCGATCGCCATACTGGGCCAGCAGCACGTACTCCCCAGTCGGTAGCCCCACCTGGAATCGGCCGAGATCGTCGCTCTCCACCCAGCCTAGCCATTGGGGATGGGCTGCCGCCGCCGCCACAGACCAGTCGGGGGTGCCCGGCGCCATCAGGGGGGCGGCAAATACCCACACCCGAGTGCGTACCGGTTGGGGGGCACCCCCAACGGGTCCCGTCCCTACCTGGGGCATCTGGTTACCCTTAAACTCCAACACCTGCCCCTGAATACCCTGGGGATAGGGGGGTCGGGGTTGCTGATCGGGACTGGTCAGTCCCGGCAGGGATAGGGGTGACATGGCGGAACATCCAGTCAAGGTGAGCAGAGGTAGGGTCAAGACCAGGCCAGCCACCACCAGGGGCAGGGCCAGACTAGAGAGATTGAATCCCATAGGAAAAAGAACGGTAGTGCCAGGGCAGGCGAAATGCCTACCCTGGGGGGTACGGGTTCGCCAATTAGGCCAGGAAGGTGGCGGTGCCGGTGACCATATCCCTCACCTGGGCATGGCTCAGACCCCCGTTGGCACTCAGCATCAGGGCCACCACGCCAGCAGCGTGGGGAGTGGCCATGGAGGTGCCACTCAAGAACCGATAGCTATTGTTGGGCGAGGTGGAATAGACATTCACCCCAGGAGCCATGACATGGCGCATGGCGCTGTTGGTGCCAGCCCGGTTAGAGAAGCTGGCAATCCGGCTGTTGCTATCCACCGCCCCGATGGAGAGACCATACTCGGTGGCGTGGAAGGCCGGGTAGCCCGGCTGGGCGGCCCCCTCATTACCGGAGGCCATCACCACGATGGAGCCCCGACCGGTGGCATACTGAATCGCCGAGTAAATGTCGGCGCTATAGCCACCTCCCAGGCTGAGGTTGATCACCTGGGCGCCATTATTGGCGGCATAGCGAATGCCATTAGCGACCCCCGAATTACTACCGCTGCCGCTGTCGCTGAGCACCTGCACAGGCATGATACGGGCATTGTAGGCCACCCCGGTGACCCCAACGCCATTATTAAGGGCGGCAATGGTGCCGGCCACATGGGTGCCGTGGCCATTTCTATCCAGGGGGGTGTTGTCGTTATTGATAAAGTCCCAACCCCGGACATCATCGACGTAGCCGTTGCCGTCATCATCAAGGCCGTTGCCGGCCACTTCGCGGGTGTTCACCCAGATATTGGTGGCCAGATCAGGGTGGGTGTAGTCCACCCCGGTATCCACCACGGCCACCACGATGCCCTGGCCGGTATACCCCCGGGCCCAGACCTCCGGTGCCTTGACCAGATCGTTGCCCCAGTTGTTACCCCCCAGGTTAGCCACATCGGGGAAGGGGCTGGACTGCCCCAGGGCCCGAGCCACGGCGGCGGCGGCGTTGATCAAACCGTAGCCGTAGGTGGCGTTAAAGCCCGAGGTGGGCGGAGGTGGCGCACTGGCGGCCGCCAGGGTGAGACTGTAGTTGGTGTTGCCGCTGTAGGGGAAGACCCGCACATAGTAGGTGCCGGTGCCCAGGGTGGAGGTGATGGATTCCGCCGTGGTGCCGCCGTTGGCCGAGCTGCTTAGCACGGTGCCAGAGCTATTTAGCAGTTGGACATCGGCATCGGCGCTGAGGCCATTGAGGCTGAGGCTGAAGTTGCTGCTCTGGCTCAGGTCAAAGCGGTAGTAGTCGTTGGTGTCACTGCTGCCCACAAAGTCAGTAAAGCTCTGGCTGCTGCTCAGGGTGCCAATGTTGCGGGCGGTGGCCAGGGTATTGCCGGCATTGTCGGCGGGGCCACTCCCCGTGGCGGCCAGGGTGAGATTGTAGTTGGTGTTGCCGCTACCCTGGTAAACCCGCACGAAGTAGGTGCCAGCGTTGAGGGATCGGCTGATCGACTCGGCTCGAGTGCCACCATTAGCGGAACGCTGAATCAAGGCGCCACTGCTGGTCAACAGTTCCACATTGGCGTTGGCGCTGAGACCGTTAAGGGTGAGACTGAAGCTGCTAGCCTGGCTCAGGTCAAAGCGGTAGTAGTCATTGCGATCGGAGGAACCAACAAAATCTTGAATACTGCGGGTACCACTCAGGGCCCCCAGGTTGGTGGCCTGCCCGAGACTATTGTCCAGGGCCACCATGGCTGCCCCTATCTCCCCCCCGTTGGGGTTGGTGAGGGGGTCGCCAGCCGCCTCTGTAGAGCGGTTGTCTCGCCCACGCCAGCTAACCAGGCTATTTAAGTCGGGGACAAAGCCTCTGGCGCGGGGGCCTTCAAAGCCGATAGGTAGGGTCAGCTTCGCGTCTAGATCCTCGATGACGATGTTAGCAGCGGGGCCGGGGCGATCGCTCAGGCCCAAATCTGAGGTACCCAGGGCCAGCTGGCGTTGGGCAGCCTCTAGAACCGTTTCAAACAGGGGATCGGTAACGCCAAAAACACCGGCTGTAGAGGAGCCGAGGTCCGTAGAAGTCGAAAAAGTAGTATCCATTTACTGTAGGTAGAGAGCAACACGAAATTACGAACGGTAGATGGGGACCCGCCTGAAGTTATCCCTGGAGAACATTAGCATTAGCCGGAGAGTTGACCAGGGGAAGGTAAACCCAATGGGAACTATTGCTTGGCTAAGGGGATCAAGTGTATCAAAGTTTAACCAGAATATAAAGCTGCACGTACCTGATTAGTAAGACCCGATAACCTGTTAATAAATTGTCATAGTCACTATTAAAGCTGAACCTATTTCAGCCTAAGGCTTAGGGAGTTTCAGGATAGATAGCAATTATGTTTGGGCTTTTTAACAACCATTCTACTACGTCTTTAAGAGTAAGTAGCTTAGGCGGATAAATCACACTAAATTCTGCCTGCATAACCCCTGATTCGACAGGGCGAATGGCACTCATCCCCGGGGTTTAATCTGGTGCAATCATAGATACATAGCCTGACCTAGGCTGCCTTAGTCGGCAATCAAGCCACTGTTGGCCAAAAACTCCCGGGCCACCTCCTCCGGAGATCGCCCCTGACCGGTCACCTCGTAGTTAACCTGACGCATCACCCCATCGTTGAGCAGGGGGGAGAGTTGATTGAGCACGGTGGCCAGCTCAGGGTGCTGATCGAGGGTACCCTGGCGCACCACTGGGGCAATCTGGTAGGGGGGAAACAACCCCCGATCGTCCTCCAGCACCACCAGGTTAAGGGCATCGATCTCTCCATCGGTGCCGAAGGCCACCACCACATCAGCCTCGCCGCTGACCAGGGCCTGGTAACGCCGATCTAGGCCGACCACGCGGTAGTCCTCCAGGCTGAAGTCGCCATAGACCCGACGCAGGCCGGGCAGGCCATCAGGCCGCACCTCAAACTCCGCCGGGCCGGCTAACACCAGGTTACTAGCCTGGGCCACAAAGTCAGACAGACGGTGCAGATCCAGAGCATCGGCTCGGGCTTCGGTCAAGGCGAGGGCCTGGGTATTATTCATCGGGGAGGGATCAAGCCAAACCAGCTCAAACTGCTCCTGGTAAGCCTGCTGGACAGTGTCGTAAACCCCCTGGGGATCGGGGCTGGGGGGTAGATTGAGCACGGTCATCAGGGCAGTACCAGTGTACTCGGGGTAGAGGTCGATGTCGCCGCTTTCCAGGGCGGCCATGGCCGACGAGGTCTCCTCTAGGGCGAACTGGCGCTCTACGGTGAAGCCGTTGTTTTCTAGCATCAGGGCGTACATCTCGCCAACAATCTGCTGTTCAGCATAATCTTCGGCCCCCACCCGCACCAGCGGGGCTTGCTGGGTACACCCCACCAGCAGCATGGCCGCCGCGATCGCCCCGCCCCACCTCATGACCGAGCCCCCTGGGGCCAGCCGTAGGCCTCGATGGGACAGTAATCTAGCCCTGGCCGGGCCAGGGCCGGCGAGGCCGCCGCCTGGTGTTCCGCCGGCAAGGCATCACTGTGAACAAAGGCCTCAAACTGCTCCATCAACAAAGGATTGCGCCAGCCCAGCTCCACCTCCTGCCACATGATGGTTAGGGCTTGGTCAATCGCCAACTGGGGTTTATAGGGGCGGGCGTGGACCAGGGCATCGAAAATATCCGTCAGCTGAAAAATCTGGGCCAGGGTGGGAATGGCCATCCCCACCAGCCCATCGGGGTAACCACTGCCATTCCACCGTTCGTGGTGGTGGCGAATAATCGGCACCACCCCCCGCATAATCCGCAGGGGACGACAGATACTTTCGCCGATCAACACATGGCGCTCCATAATTAACCGTTCCTCATCGGTGAGGGGGCCTGTTTTCATTAAGATACTATCGGGAATCCCCACTTTGCCAATGTCATGGAGATAGGCCGCCCAGACCAAATCCTTGAGAGACTGGTGGGGTAGCGCCAGGTATAGGCCAAAGGCATGGGCCAGCTTGGCCAGTCGTTCGCAATGGTCGCCGGTGTTAGGGTCGCGACTTTCCACCGTACGGGCAATGGAAAACAGCACCTGCTCGGCGTGATCCAGGTCTTCATTGAGCCGTTTCTGGTGAATCAAGGACTTCACCCGGGCGGACAACTCCAGTCGGTCAAAGGGTTTGGTAAGAAAGTCATCCCCCCCCACTTCAATGCTACGCAGGCGGGCCTGCCGATCGCTAAGGGCGGTCATAAACACCACCGGAATCAGGCGGGTCTGCTCACTCTGCTTTAATTGCCGACAGACTTCATAGCCATCCAGACCGGGCATCATCACATCCAATAGGATCAGATCGGGGGGATGGCGGAGGATATGGCTAAGGGCGGCTAGCCCGCCATCGGCCTGCTCCACTTCGTAGCCATCGGCGGCCAGCAGGGCAACCGCCGTCATGCGACTGGGGGTGTGGTCATCAACCACTAATACGCGAGGGGGGGGAGACTCTGGGGAAACCACGGAGGAGACCTACTTAAACGCCACAAGGAGCACACAGTACTTAAGTACCCAGGGTAGCAATTTAAATTTGGGGAGGGCATGGGGTCAGCCACCGCTTGCGCCAAATTGGAGTTGGCGTTAAGCCAGAAAGGGTCTGCTCCTGCTGACGGCGCTGGCGGATGCGATCGGCGCTGTCCCCCAGGCTGGGATCACGGTAGGGCACAGCGGCGCGGGTCAACAGGTGTTCCTGCTCCTGGGGCGACAGGGGGGCCAGTCCCTGGGGCTGCCACTGGGCCAGGGTGCCAGGCCAACGGCGACCACTGGCCTGGGTAGGGCCCATCGCCAAGCCGGCCAGCCCCAGGGCGGTGCGCACCGCGGCGGCGCAGGAATAGGTGGCCAGCCGCCCCTGGGGGGCTAAACAGCGGGCCACCTGCTGGATAAATTCCACCGTCCAGAGCTCTGGGCAGTGGGGCGGCGAGAACGGATCCAGGAAAATGATATCAGCCTGGAAGCCCTGACCCACCAGGGTTTGAATGGTCTGTCGGGCATCCCCGAGCAGGAGCTGGGCCGCCAGGGGGGGGCGCTGGTAGGTCCCGACTCTGGCCAGTTGCTCCAACACGTGTTGTACTGCCGCGGGCCAGGGGTTGAGCAGGCCGCGGGCGATCGCCTGCTGGGGCACCCGGGGGTCGAGCTCCAGCCCCACCAGGTGACAGGTCACCGGCGGATTCACCTGGTGCAGGGTGGTGAGGGCCGCCGCACTGTTGTAGCCCAGGCCATAGCAGACATCCAGCAGGGTGATCGGCCCGGCTCGGGCCAGCTGGGCCAGGTCAGTGGCCTGGACGTAGGTGGTGTAGGCTTCGGTGTAGGCTCCCTCGCGACTATGAAACCACTCACCAAAATCCTCGGAGAATAGGGTAAAGGAGCCATCGGCGGTGGGCTCTGGGATGAGGGCTCCAGTCAACGGGGGCATGGCGCTGTTGTTCAGGGGGTGGCCCTATCCTAGCCTGGGTCCGGCAGCCCTTGACAACCCCCGACGGTGGAAAGGCCGCCATCAGCCCGTAGAATAGATAGTTGGTCAGAACCCAGTAGACCGGGCTCGGGGGTCTGACAGCCGATGTTATTTACCCGTTTATTTATCCTTGGAGGAGCATGGTAGACCTATCTCGCATCCCAGCCCAGCCAGAGCCGGGCCTGATTAATGTATTGATTGAAATCCCCGCCGGCAGTCAAAACAAGTACGAATTTGATAAGGATCTAAATGCGTTGATTCTCGACCGGGTGCTCTTTTCCTCGGTTCATTACCCCTGTGATTACGGTTTTGTGCCCAACACCCTGGCGGATGATGGGGACCCCCTAGATGGCATGGTGATGATTGATCAACCCACCTTCCCAGGGTGTGTGGTGCTATCCCGCCCGATTGGCATGCTGGAAATGGTTGATGGGGGCGATCGCGATGAGAAAATTCTCTGCGTCCCCGCCGCTGACCCCCGCTATGCCAGGGTTCGATCCCTCGATGATGTCGCCCCCCACCGGCTGGACGAGATCGCCGAATTTTTCCGCTCCTATAAAGCCCTGGAGAAGAAGGTAACCGAAATCTTAGGCTGGCAAAACGTTGACCGGGTGCAGGCCCTGGTTAATCAGTGTGTGGCCGCGGCTAAATAGGCTGTGGAGTCAGCCCTAGACAAGGTGAAGGGCGGCCTAAATAATGAATAATGCCCTGGAGTTTCCCAGGGCATTACACCTATCACTACGAAGAAACGACTCAGAAGGAATTAGTAGAGTTCCTCTTCCGCGTGGGTGGTGATGGTGCAGTCGGAGGTGGGGTAGGCGACACAGGTCAGGACATAGCCAGCGGCAATTTGATCATCATCTAGAAAAGATTGATCACCCTGATCAACCGTACCGGCGGTAATTTTGCCAGCACAGGTGGAACAGGCCCCAGCCCGGCAGGAGAAGGGGAGATCGATGCCCGCTTCTTCAGCCGCGTCGAGGATGTAAACATCGTCCTTCACTTCAATGGTTTTATTCAGACCTTCAGCCTCGTTGATCAGGGTCACCTTATAGGTTGCCATGGTGCTATTCTCTCCTCAAATATGTTTTGAATGTAAAGCCCAGGGGACCAGACAGCCAAACCTGCTGGGTTTACCTGGGTGAATCTAACATATTTCTGATACTACGGGAAAACCTTCAGCCTGTCTGCCTTTTTTCCAGGTTGGGTGAATGGGATTCATAATCAAATGGCTAGATTGATGACGGGTTTACTTATCGGTGGCGATGGCGTGGGGAGAGGAAAATGACGGACTTGGTGTTGTTTTGGCATCGTCGTGACCTGCGCCTGGGGGATAACCAAGGGTTGGCGGCGGCCCGCGATCGCAGCTCCCAGGTGGTGGGGGTGTTTTGTTTTGATCCGACCATTTTGCAGGCCAATGACCTGGCCCCAGCCCGCCTGGCCTACCTGGTGGGTTGCCTGAGGGCGCTGCAGCAGCGCTATCGAGCCCTGGGCGGGGACCTACTCTTCCTCTGGGGGGATCCAACCCAGCAGATTGCCCATCTCGCCAGGGCCCTGGAGGCCACCGCCGTCTATTGGAACCAGGATGGGGAACCCTACGCCCGCCAGCGAGACCGGACAGTGGCGCTGGCCCTAAAGCAGGTCGGCATCGAGGTCCAGGGTGAGTTTTGGGACCAGGTGCTGCATCCCCCTGGGGCGATCTACACCGGCGCTGGTCAGCCCTATACGGTCTACACCCCCTTCTGGCGGAACTGGGTTAAACAGACCAAGGCCGCCCCCTGGCCCGCCCCCCAGGGGTTGACCGGCCTGACGCCGGCCCAGCAGGCCGCGGCTACGGCGGCGGGGGCGATCGCCCAACCCACCCTGCGGGATCTAGGGGTGGTCTGGGATGGTGGCTTTCCGCTGGAGCCGGGGGAAGCACCCGCTCTGGAGCAGCTGCAAAACTTTTGTCAGGTGGCGGGGGGTATTGGCGCCTACCAGGAGCAGCGCAACTGGCCCGGCACGGAGGGTACCTCCCGCCTCAGTGCGGCCCTCAAGCTGGGGGCGATCGGTCCCCGCACCGTCTGGGCCGCCAGTGCCGAGGCGATGGCCCAGGCGAATGGGGAAGAAAGCCGCCTGGGAATCCAAACCTGGCAGCAAGAATTGGCCTGGCGGGAGTTCTACCAGCATTGCCTTTATCATTTTCCCACCCTGGCCGAGGGCCCCTACCGACCCCGATGGCGGAATTTTCCCTGGGTCAACCATACCCACCAGTTCCAGGCCTGGTGTGAGGGCCGCACCGGTTACCCGATTGTTGATGCCGCCATGCGCCAGCTCAACCAAACCGGCTGGATGCATAATCGCTGCCGTATGATTGTGGCCAGTTTCCTCACCAAGGACCTGATCATCAACTGGCAGTGGGGCGAGACCTATTTCATGCAGCACCTGGTGGATGGGGATCTGGCGGCCAACAATGGGGGCTGGCAATGGAGCGCCTCTAGTGGCATGGATCCTAAGCCGCTGCGCATCTTCAACCCCGCCACCCAAGCCCAAAAGTTTGACCCCGAGGCCGATTACATTCGCCAATGGTTGCCGGAGTTGCGATCGCTGGAGACGGCCTGGCTAGTGAGTGGCAAAATTCCACCGGAAGAGTGCGATCGCCTGGGCTACCCTACCCCCATTGTCGACCACAAGATTCAGCAGGCCCTGTTTAAGCAAAAATACAGCCTTGTCCAGACCCCCTGTTAATCTCCACCAGTCGCTTTAAATTGATAGCGCAAGTGATAGCGCAAAATTGATAACCCACTAGGCCGCCAGGGCTAGCTCCCGAGCCCCGAGGGCCACGGTAAACTCCCTATCCTCGACTCTGCCACTACCGTCCAGGCGACGGATGGTAAGGCTATAGGAGGTGTCCTGACGTAACCATTGCAGGGCCGCTTGGGTGACCCAAAGTTCGTTGTTGCAAAGGCGGAAGCACCCCCCCAGGTCATCCAACAGCAGGTACGTGTAGGGTTGGCCGGTGCGATGGTGACCGACCGGGAAGGTGCCCAGACGGTTCAGTAGGGCGGCCAGGGCCGGTGGGGAACCATTGCCCGCCTGCAGACTCGCTTCCAGAGCCTGGCGCTGCTGCGGCTGCTGCAAATCGTAAACAAACTCCGGCAGGCATGCCGGATTGGGGGCGGGGCAGGTGAACAGGTTGGGGGGGGTGGGCCCCGGGGATGAATAAATGGGATGGGGTTGGTGCACCGCCGCAGACCGTTGGGGATAGACTGGTTGCGGATAGTGAATCGGTAACTGAGCCGTGGGTTTGGGGTGATCGGGGCGGAACCCATAGGCGGTCACCCCCACCCCGGCTAAGCCAATCACCAGCAGCACCAGACCCTGCCCATCGGACCCGTTGGGCAGACGGGCAATGGGATGGAACTGCAACTGGGGTACGGCGGGGGAAAAGCGAGGCAGCAGGGGAGAGGATGGGGGCGCCTTGGCGGTGGGGGCGCTAGCCCGTTGCAGCTCAGTCCAAGTGGCGGGGCCGGCCACCCCATCCACCGACAGGCCGGTGGCCGCCTGAAACTGGCGCACGGCCTGGTCCGTGTGGAGGCCAAAGCGGCCGTCAATGGGGCCGGGGTCGTAGGTCAGTTGCTGCAGGCGGGTCTGTAGTTGTTTTACCGCCTCCCCCTGGTGGCCCTGCCGTAACATTGCCACCGCGACCCCCCGGGTGGGGGGGCTGAAGGTGGCCCGCTGGGGCGGGGCCGCCAGGGCCGGCCCATTCACCTGGCCCACCGAGGTTAGTTGGGCTGCACCGAGGCGAGCGGCAGACCGCTCAACTGGATCCACGGGACGGGGGGGTGGCGAGGCCAGGTCGGCGGCGGCACTGAGCCAGGCTAGGGGGTAAAACATGGCAACCTCTTGGGGCATCCCCAATCCCAGGCTGATATGGCGAGGCTGGGATTGGCCTTCAGTCTATATTTTCTCAGTTGGGTCAATGTGATCCGGACAATTTCACGAAAATCTGGGAGAAAGATCCGTAATTTTACCGTAGCTTTCGAAGCTGGCCCTGACTTTAACATAGCGGGTCGGGGCCAGGGCAGTGAGGATCATCCCTATACTAGGGATGGATCATTATTGGCTTACCCCTATGCAGCCCTCCCCCCCGCCTCCAGACTCCGCCCCCGCCCAAGAAGAGCCCTGGGGGGCCTGGCTAGGCAATCTTAAGATACTGGTCATCGCCCTGGTCATCGCCCTGGCATTGCGATTCTGGGTAGCGGAGCCCCGGTTTATCCCCTCCAGTTCCATGGCGCCAACCTTGCACATCGGCGATCGCCTGGTGGTGGATAAGCTCAGCTACCATTGGCGCCCCCCCCAGCGGGGGGATATTGTCGTATTCCATCCCCCGGTCCAGTTGGTAGATCTGGGCTACGATGGCCGCCAGGCCTTTATCAAGCGGATCATTGGTGAACCAGGGGAAACCCTACAGGTGAGTCATGGGCAAGTCCTCTTGAATGGTCAACCCCTGGCGGAGTCCTACCTGCTGGCTCCTCCCCGGTACGAGACCCCAGCCCTGACGGTGCCCCCCGGCTATCTGTTTGTCCTGGGGGATAATCGCAACGACAGCAACGACTCCCACGTCTGGGGGCTGTTACCCCAGGACAACCTGATCGGTCGAGCCCGGTTTCGCTTTTGGCCCCTCAATCGCCTGGGATTATTGGCATGAGGCGGTGGCCGCAGGGCTCCCAGGCAGGGGACAGCCGATGGTGTGATCAGGTACCCAGTGCCAGACTCACCATCCCTGGTGATGATCCCTCGAGGCACCCTGGGGCTAAGCTAAAATTCTCTTACATGATTCGGATGGTTTTGATTGCGCCCTAGCCCCAGAGACAGTCCACCATGATGCCCACCCCCCCCATCTTCCACCTGGCCTTTCCCGTCGGTGACATTCCCCAAACCCGGCAGTTTTACATCACCGGTCTGGGTTGTGAGCCCGGCCGGGAAACCCCAGCCTCCCTGATTCTTAACCTTTACGGTCATCAGTTGGTGGCCCACGTCAGCCCCAATCTCACTCCCCAAAAGGGTATTTACCCTCGCCACTTCGGTCTAATCTTCACCGCCGAAGCGGATTGGCAAGCCCTGCTGCAGCGAGCGAAGGACTGCCAACTACGGTTTTACCAATTGGAAAAACGGCGCTTTGTAGATACTACCCTGGAGCACCGCACCTTTTTCCTGGAGGACCCCTTCCATAACCTGTTGGAGTTTAAGTACTATTGTTTCCCCAGTGCCATCTTCGGTGAAGCGGATCTAGCCCTGGTGGGAGACCAACACACCTAGGGTAGGGTTGATCGATCCAAGCTCAGGGTTCTGGTTCACCGTAGCCCCACCAAGGGCGCTACGCCTAGGGCTTGCTAAGCGGCCCCAGACCGTTTCGAAAACACCACCGCTATAGTCTTCAGAATCAACTGCAGGTCGTATAGCAAACTCCAGTTAGCCTGGTAGGCCAAATCCATCTGCACCACATCCTCGAAGTTTTTCACACTGGAACGACCATTAACCTGCCACTCTCCGGTCATGCCTGGCTTCACATCCAGACGTTGCCACTGATGGATTTTGTATTCTTCCACCTCATCGGGAGTGGGGGGGCGAGTGCCCACCAGGCTCATATGCCCCTGCAATACATTCCAAAACTGAGGTAATTCATCCAGACTGGTGCGTCTTAGCAACCGGCCTACCTGGGTGATCCGTGGGTCGTTCTCATTTTTAAATAGAGGTCCCTCCACCTGATTTTCCACCTGGGTTTTGAGCGCCTCCGCATTCATTACCATGGAGCGGAACTTCCAAATATGGAACCGTTGACCCATCCAGGAGCAGCGCACCTGCTTAAAGAAAATCGGGCCGCCATCCTCTAGCTTAATTGCCACGGCGATGGGTATGGTAAGGATCGTAGTGATGGCCAAACCCACCAGGGCTCCGACGATATCCATAGCCCGCTTGCCCTTGGCCAGGACAGAGGGGTGGGTTATCATGATGGCCGTGGTAGGCCCCTGGGGAAAGGGAGGGGTCATCATGGTCAGATCACTTTCAATAACGAAGAAGCTTTCCATCGCGGTCAGTGCAATGACCATGCGCACTTGCTCGGGCACATTCCTCAAGACCATCGCCACCCCCTGCTGCTGGCAGGTACGCTGGCAAATCACCAGACTTCCCAGGCCGCTACTATCAATAAACTGGGTACGGCTCAAGTCCAACACCAGGCTGGTAAGTTTCAGTTCAGCGGTCAAACAGGCGCTGATCCGTCGCTCAAACTCTAGGGCTTCCCCCAAGCTGAAGGTGGGTGGCATGGTAACAACACATTGAAGATCCGTAGGATCCTCCATACGTAAGGAGATGATTAATCGGCCTCGCGCCCCCTGCGAGGGCTGAACGTCGTCATTGGGGCCATTAGTTTTTACGTGCTCTGAAATAGCGGCTGAAACCATGGTGGGATCTCTAAAGGTAGACGGTGGGGAAAACGTTAAATATCGGCAAACTCTGCCCCTCAACCCATAGTCAAGGTCATTAAGCCCCTACCCTGCCGGGCAACCCTGAGTTTCCTCAGGGTTTTTTCCGCACTGGTGGAGCTAGAACGGACCCAGCAGGGCTAGGGCCCAAGGTCGGCTCGTTAGAATAGTGATTCACAATGACAGTGGATGTAGCCAGGAGATAATGTACCCATGGGGGTGTCACACTCCTGAAAGATCTTGAACTCTAGTCACTGAGGGGGCTAGGGGACAGAATTCAGATCAGATATGTGCTAAGGGTTTAAAATTCCTCTCAAGCATGAATTGTTGCATTATCCAAACAGTCAGCCCCGGATGAACTAGGACTGGACTGAAGTGATCAATTGTGGAGGCTTGATCTCACTATAGGCACGATTAAGCGTAAACCTCAATCCGCCGGACTGTCTTTAAGGACTTTTAACACGTCTGTAAGCCAATGACCAGGATGAGGCTAGCACAGCTAGCTCCCCAGGCCTAAAGACCTCGCTAAACTAGCGCTGACCGGTGGACCCCAATCCTTTTGGTGAAGGGGACACAGATATGGGATAACAATAGTATCGATTGGATACTGCCCTATGGAAAAGCTACTGCGCGGTCTGCGTGAGTTTCAGGAACACTATATTCCTAGCCACCAGGAACTGATTAACCAGTTAGCCCAGGGTCAGCATCCCAGGGTGTTATTTATCGGCTGTTCCGATTCCCGAGTCGATCCCACCATCATTACCCAAGCTGAGATCGGTGACCTGTTTGTGATTCGTAACGCCGGTAATATTATTCCGCCCTTTGAGGCCACCAATGGGGGGGAAGGGGCCACCATTGAATATGCGATCGAGGCCCTCAACATCAACCAGGTCATTATCTGTGGCCACACCCAATGCGGTGCCATGAAGGGGTTGCTACAACTGGGGGAACTGGAGGAAACCATGCCCCTGGTCTACCAGTGGCTGCGCCATACCCAGGCCACCCGCAAGCTGGTGGAGGATCACTACGGTCATCTTGACAAGAAAGCCAAGCTAGATGTACTGGTCGCCCAAAATGTGTTGACCCAAATTGATAACCTGCGCACCTACCCTTCGATCCACTCCCGTCTCCACACCGGTAAACTCTCCATCCACGGTTGGATTTATAACATCGCCAATGCCCAATTGTTGGCCTACGATGAGGAGGCGGAGGATTTTGTCGCCCCCCACAGTAAGATTTCCACCATGGCTGACAGCAGTCAACCGCTAAAACCAGGGGGGTTATCGGTGCCCCCGGAAACGCTGGCGCAGACCCAACCACCGGAACCACCCCAGCCCTACTGGCCCGGGGTGAATCGCCTCAGTCCCCAACAGGCCGCCCGTATCTACCGGGGGCGGAGTGCCTAGGCGATCGCCTCTGCCCAGTCACTCCCCCATCGATCCCCCAGGGAGATTGCCGCCGGATGAACGCCGGATGAACGATTTACCCCTACCCTTGTTGATTAGTCTCCCCTACCGGTTTTAGCCCTTGACTGCCCATCGCCGCTCCCAATCGTCAAATTACTGGGTCCTAGCTCCCTACGTGCGGCAACAATGGCCCACGATCCTACAAGCTCTGGTGGGTACTATCATCTTTGTGGCCTATTGGCCGATTTTAGCCTGGCTGGCTGGGCGGATTTTGGCCCTACTGTCGGCGGGGGATGTGGCGGCTGTGTCCCGCTTTATTGCTATTACCATGGCGGGTTTCGCGGTGCAAAAGGTAGGGCAGTACGTGCAGGATGCCCTGATGTCTAAGGCGGCCCTGCAGGTAG
>CAYVMR010000024.1:4485-19100 GCA_964452545.1 uncultured bacterium | reverse complement strand
CTGGCATCCAGAGGGGTTCACCAATCTGCAATTGATAATCGCCATCAACTAATTTGTAAACCTCGAAGGGCAGATGTCCATCACGCCGCCAAAATTGAGGATTATAAATCACATAATACTTGACACCCAATTTGCGATAAATATCTAATTTTTTCTCATATTCATCACCATAACTATGAGACAACACCTCTAAAGTCAAAATCGGTGCAGTATATTCCTCTTCCCACATCACGTAGCTGCTACTCGACTTGCCATTTTTGCGCCGCTCCACACCTAAGCTCAAAAATCCATCGGAAATGATGGGAACTCTAGGATTTATCGCCACCGCAACAAACCAAGAATGAATATACAAATATGAAGCTATGGAAAACTCTGAAAACCATAAGAAAGAGTACACCAATTTATGAGGTCTAGCTGATTTTCAGGTCGTCAGCACTTAGCTATGCAGATGAGCGCAAGAGTTTGGGTAAACAGTAAATGATCGCTACAATTGCAGGAAATACAACTGGCAAAATCAACCCGCCCGAAATATAAATCTCGATGCTCGCTAAAGTATATAAACTCAGGCTTGTAGCTAATACAATGTAAACCTGTCTGTGCGATCGCGGTTGCCAAGCTCCGACCAGAATCACACCGCCAGTCAAAAATAAAACTATCACCCAAGAGTCGGGAATAGGAATTACATAATGATCGCGCAGAAAATGATGTACGGCATAGGCTTGTACTTCTCCACCTGTATAGGCTTTGCGTTGTTTAGTTGATGATGATTGCTGGAGCCAATAACTAATTGCCGATGGCTGTGCGAAGGAATCCTCACCCTGTTTAAATACTCCTGCTTCGGAATAGTTTGCCGAAATGAGAGCGATTTGAGAGTTAGAGATTTTGGGCTGCTCCTGTAACAATTGCCATGCAGGAATTGTTTGATAAATACGATCGGGGGGAATCGAAAAATCGACAATTGGATGTAACCATGATTTGCCGAGTTTATCTTGAGCAAAACCTGTGATTGGCAACATTTGCGCTTTAGGATCAAGCAAACTGCGGAAAGTCTTATCCTGCAATCTTAAGGTGTCGGTTATTTGTATAAAGAGGCTATCGTTTTGATTTAATAGCGATCGCCATCTTTGAGATTCTCTGATTCGATATATACCTGCTAACAGATAAGAAAATGGCAATTGGGGAACATCAGATTGCACAAGCGGCAAATACTGCACCGACATATGAATATGACCATTGATGCTGCCATTTTTGCTAACTATTTCGGGCAGAGTCTCTAGCCAATTACCTTCGCTATAGACAGAAGCCAAAACAAACCAAGTTCCATTTGTGCTATTTGTTTTTCGCTCAACAGCATTTTGGATGGCTTGCCCTAAAATACGATCGCTAGTGAGATCGCTTTGTCCGTCATCTTTGTCATTCTTACGATTACGGTGGGAGCGGTCGAGTAAATAGTCAATGCCAATAATCTGAGCGCTTTGACTAGCTAGGCGATCAACTAATTTTGCTAGATAAAGTCGATCCATTGGATGCGGATCGGCGATCGCTGCTTTTTGTAACGAAGTTTCATCGATTTGTACTAAAAGGACTGGAGGAGATTCCTTAGGAATGCGCTGAGTATGTTGACGATAGATTGCCTGTAGCCAAACACGCCAATCTAACATCCATTCTTGCAAGGAGGGAATTAGGCTAATCGCAAACAAGGTACTGAGGGCGATCGCCTGTAATGGTGTTGGTAAAACTCGTCTTATAAATGTCCTGATACCTTTAGGGGGAATTACAAATAAAAGCGCGTCAGGATGGCGAAATAGTGAGGGAATGAGGTAAACAGAAGGAAACGTTAAGCATTCTTCTTGTAAATAGCGACAGGACTCACACATCGATGTGTGAGCATCTTTATTCTGTGCTAGATTTTGCAAAAACTGTACTAAAAAGCTCTGAGCAGCTTGATTATGAATTGGTTCGCGCATCGCGATCGCTTGTGGTATTCCCACTTTAGAGATCAGCCATGTGGCGATCTCTGTACCATTACAGGAGTTGAAAATGGCAATTTGTAATCCACGTTCTTTTGCTTGTAGTAGATATGGCATCAAATCGCTCATCGTTAAGGAACTATCTGGTGCAACCAGTAACTTTCCGCCCGTTAAATTAGTTTGGTCGCTATGTCCTGCAAAAAAGAGGATATCCCAACCATGCGGAGCGGCGATCGCATTACAGATTTTTTGCTTTTGATTGATGCGATCTGATGGCTCAGCATTCCAACAAATTGTCTGAATTTCGGCTAATGACGAGAGGATTTGCAGCGCTTCGCGATCGTTCTGAAAATCCAAGCCTGTCTCATCACCAAAAATCGCTAGTACCCTAGGGCGGCGACGCGCTTGAGGAGGTAAAATTTCGGTGTGGGAATAAATTGCTCTAGCAATGCGTACTGTATCTAGTGGGGCAAATTCATCCTGCAATTTCCATGCTTCCCAAGGTAAGCACAGCAAATCTTCGGAACAAGTAATCAGTAAATCAATATGGATTGAGGATAAATCCGCCGATTTAAGCTTAGTAGATAATAGACGGGATGAGCGCTTTACCTCTGCCCATAGTTCATAAAGCTCTGGACTTCGCAACCAAAGGTTAAACTCTCGAATTAACTTTTCTTCTGCTTCGCGCAGTTTCTCATACCAATCAACATTAGAGAGCGAAAAACTACCACTTCCCTGTACTCTTCCCCGTAGAGAGTTCCCCATAGGTACATGACGATAGTAGTTGAGATAGTTAGTCTGCCATTCGCTATAGTATTTCGCTAACCTTTCGGGATAGGCGATCGCTACTAAAGGCAAGCGCTGATTTTTCCCCCATTTCAGCAGAAATCGGCATTGGCTTTCGATTTTCTCAACTTCTAGATAGTAGGTCGGCATTTAAAGCACATTTGGATGAAAAGCAAAGGCTGGTAAGGTTAACATAACACCACTGGGCAGAGAAATCGATACCGAAAATGTTTCAGTGCGATCGCCAGTGACGCAGGCATAGATATAGAGATCTTGGCTTGACTCGTCTAAATGCCGCTCGATTAGCACCTTCTGTTGATCGCGAACTCGCATTCTCACCCCATAGGGAATCTCGCCGATCGCTTGGCAACCAAGGACAAGTAACAATGACCATTCAGGATTTGTGGAGCAATTACCATCAGCCCATACGGTTGCATAAAGGCGTAAATGGCGATCGCCTAGTTGAAAGTCTTGATAGGCAGCCTTTGCTGAAGAGGGGACTTTAACATTCAAATGAGTCAATTCATTAATTATGGTTTCCAACTCCATTTCCGAAGAACGCAACCCTAAAGAACGCATTCCTAGTCCATAATTAGGTTGCCAAGCTGGCAACAGATGCCAAGCCAAGTTTTGGGCGATTTCATCCAGTTGTTCTTGAAACCATAGTCCCGTATTCAGGATTAGCTCTGGAATATTAATAGATTCTGTAACGTTTGCTAGTGAAAATGCTTTGATCGGCTCTAAATTTTGGAGATACAACAACAATTGTTCGGGGTCATCATCGAATAGAGATAGTGGCACTTGGTAAGTATTCTCAAGGCGATCGCATTTTAGATCGATAATTAGATCGGCTAGATTGGCGAGATGTTTGACTAATTGCAGATGATGACTAAACCCTAAAATTAAAGCCTGTTCAATTTCTTCATAAATTTCAACAATGACAATAAAAGTATTGCTCAAATCAGGGCTATTTGCTCTTATAGGACTTTGTGGTTGCAAAATATCGGCAGGTATTTCTACCATGTCCCCTGATGACGGCGTTGTGCCTAAAATGTAAAGTGTAAAGCCATTCACCTCTAGATAATGAATATTTGCTTGGCGATTAGTAATTTCTCTAGAATCTAGATTTGGCGATCGTTCACGCAACCATTCACATATCGTCAAATAGGCGATCGCATCTAGATAAGTTTGCCATTGGCGATCGGCATTTTGGGATAGGGCGATCGCTTGCTGCATAATTTCAGGCGATAAAGCGATCGCTTCAATAGGTATCGTTTCCAATTCACTAATCATTGTTTGCCCCCCAGAATTGAGTAAATTGAGTGTCATCATTACTTTGCTCGTCTCTGCTAATTTGTTGTCTATTCATAGCGCTAGTTATTTGTAAGTTATGCAAAGGGTAGTTAACATTGATGCACTTTCTGTAAATACTTACAAAGCTTAATTGCAAAACGACTGCGTAGAGGAACTCCTTTACTCTTAATGCTTTCAGCCTCGGCGCGTTCCATTTCCCCATCCACTAATTCTTGTAAAACAACATCTAATTTGCGATCTAATTCACTTAATTGTGAAGGAAGCGTATAGAATTTGGCTAGTTCGATCGCCCGATCTTTCAATTCTCCTAACATCTCGCGGCGCACGTCCGATCGCAACTCCTTTAATTTCAGCAAGCGCGTCACTTGATATTGAGCCTCTAGTCCAACCGTGGTCGCAATTTCTGCCATCGTCTGCCCGTGACAGTGAAATAAACTCAGTCCCGTCAGGAAATTATTAGCGTTGTCGGGCGATCGCTGTTGAATTTTGGTATAGCGAATATCGGTAACTTTGGCGATCGCATTCTCTAAGCTTAGATCGAACTGTTGTCGATAGGCAACTAGGAAAGTAAAAGCCTCTTGCTCGTCGTTGGTTTGATCTAATAATTTCTCAGGATCAATCATTAGATTTGGCTGATCTAATGAGACTTGACGAGATTTACCGCCTCTTGCTTGAATGCGATATTGGCGCAACTTGTTAGCTATCTCCTGTAATTGATACAGAATAATATCTGGAGCGAGATTCTCCGCAAAATTTGTAGCTAAATATGTACTAATTTTCTTTAACTGTTCTGGCGTTGGTGCTGGGCATTGTCCTTTATTTCTACTTAATTTTGATTGCGCTTTTGATTGTAATCGCTCTACTCGATAGATAGCATGATAGGCATCTAGTACATTTTTTGCTTGTTGAATGGAATATTGTGCAGTTTGATGGAATTCTGTATAAATACGCTCTAATTGCTTGGGTGATGTGTCGTTAAGAATTGCCCAATCGCTGATCAGATAAATGCCATGCTCCAGCAAGAATCCATGTAATTCGCGATTTTGCTTAACTTTGCGGCTTGTCCATGTGGATAGGTTGCTACGTTCTGGCTCAAAGCTATCTAGGATGTCACGAGCCACGGAGATGAATATACTTTGTTTGGGCTGGCGATCGCTTCGCTCAAGTACATCGTTCAGCACAAAAACTAATAAATCGTTATATTTAAATCCATGCTCGGCTCCAAATTTATTGGCGATCTGATAGCAAGTTTGTTCGATTTGATTGGAAATATAGCACCGCAGGCATAGTTCGGCTTTAGATTCACCATTTTGTGACAATTGCCATAGCTGCTTTTGCACTTGTAAATCCGTTAATTCAGCAACAGTCTCAAGAGTGTCTGTTACAGGAAATTGTTGCAAGAAATACTCTCTAGCATTAGCGATCGTTTCGCGAATGCATAGTCCAGTTGCCTTTAACCTCACAAATTGCCAATAATGGCTCGCTTTCATAACAAGTCCTATAACAGTCTCAACTTCTTAATACTTCTAGCTAATTTTGACCTATGCATCTATAGCTAGAGTTTAAATGAATCATCCCGTCTGCTTGCAGTACATGATTCATTTGATTTCATTTAAATACCTTAAATCCATCACTAAACTGTATCAATGGTTCTTCTTTTATGCCAAATTTATGCCGAACGCTAAAAGAAATTTGAGTAGGGCGATCGCAAATTAAGCAAATTTTTTCAAAAGGGAAAAACCAGTCACATTCCCTAAAGATTATTTGATAAATATTCCATAAATTTATTTTGCAGGTATATCCCAAGACAGAAATACAGAAGTTGATAAAAGCTACATTCTCTAATTCTAACCTCTGATAATAGGCGGTATTAAGTCTACTAATATAGATTAATTTTAAACAGTCCTGTAATTCATCTTTCCAATTAAGATTTTCAGTTACACTATCTATATCTCTACTAGCTTTTCCCCATGATGAATTGTCAGAAAGTTTTTCAAACCCTAGCTTGATTTGCGGATATATTTGCTTAGAACAATATTCTTCTAGTTGGTTATCAATCGAACGATCTAATTCTAATCTCCTAGAACAAAATTGTGGTTGAGGATTCCAAGGGTTTATGTCTAGCTCCTCCCAATTTATGTCTTCAAGACTATTAATCAAATCTCCAATGAGGTTTAGGTTTATAGATTTTCCTATTGAGCTACTCACTTCTGTATCATTGAATTGGTAGGTCAAAGCTTCTAAGAACATACCCGATAAAGGATAGGTTTCTCCTTTTTGTACATGACTACATTCCCAAATATGTATTGTTAGATCTTCCAGCATTTGCATTAAGGTACTCATATTTTGAGGATTTTGTCTATCCAACAGAAAATTTAAAGCTTTAAAAGGACTTGCAAAAAAAATAAACTTAGGTATAGGTCTTTTATTAAATGTGTATAATTCTGCAATAGCCGATTCCGCTCTATATTTATCAATTCGTTTGGTCGAAAGTCTTATTTTCTCCCATTTTTTTTGATATGCAGGAATCAATATCTGTTGCTCAACTGGCAAATAGTTAATTTTACTGTGCATTATAAAATTTAAAGCTATTAACGTATTTTATGCTTTATTAGCTAATAACAATAGTCCATCATTAAACTCGCTAATGTCTAGTACCCTAAAAGCTTCAAAACAAGGACTTGAAATAGTCGATCACGCTAGGCGACGTAAGGGTTGAACAAAAACACGATCTCTAAAAATTTTTCCTTTGACGACAATATATTCTCGGTAAAGCCAACGACTTCTAATATTTTTTATTGCATAGCTCTTGATTACTCAGATTTATCTATCTTACAAATCCCAAAATCCGCATTATAGGTGAATTTTATGACACTATTTTGGGGCTTCTTTATTTCGGTATCACCAGCGATCGCGATTCTTTGTTACTTCTATGAATGCGATCGCAGTCGAGGCGAATCCTATCAAGACAAGCTAAAAGCTTTTTTGATGGGCTTTGCTTGCATAATTCCTGCGGGTTTTATCGAAGGACTTGGTGCATATTTCTTTTCTGGCAATAAAATATTTGATTACTTGGATTACATCAATGATCTGAATAGTACGCCTACATTCTCTTTGCCAGAAGTTTTACTCGGTGGATTTGTGCTGTCAGCAATAGTGGAAGAGAGTCTTAAACTATGGATTTTATTAGCTGCATTTAGAAAGAGTGAATCTTTCAAGTCCAGAATTAATATCATCATGCTGACAGTTTGCATAGGCTTGGGCTTTGCCAGTATTGAGAACGTTATGTATGTATTTACGCTCTATAGCAAAACGGGTCACATAATTGCTCAGGCTAGGGCTTTTATGAGTTTGCCAATGCACGCGATCGCCGCCCTAGTCATGGGGAGTATCCTCGCTCAGAGAGATACTGAGACTAAACATCACAAATGGATAGCGCTTAAAGCTCTCCTAGCCGCAATTCTCTTGCATGGAACCTATAACTCTTTGCTATTAATGCACACATGGCTTAGTGGTTTACTTGTCCTGATTTGTCTGGGGCTTAGTATTTTCTATGCAATTCGATATTTTAAAAATCTCCAACCTCACCTTCTCACAAAGGAAACATCACTCAAACCTAGCAAGGCTTGGTGGCAATGGCACTCCCATTCTCCATTGTTTTGGATCACAGCAGTTACTGCCGTGATCGCTTCTAGTTATTGGATACCGCAAAGCCCTGGTCAAGTTGCTGGTCGGAATGACATTACTGGCTATCAATCGATTACGAGCAATGAAGAAAATGCAATTTCTCAAGTCCAAATCAAATATCGAAATGGTGATTACACTGGGGTAATTTATGACTGCGATCGCATCCTTAGCAAGAATCCACGAAATGCTAAAGCTTATTTTTATCAAGGAATTGCTTATTTCTATGGATTCAATAATACCGATCAAGCGATCTTAAGTTACAGCCGCGCCATTGATCTCGATCCTGAATATACATTGGCGTATTACAATCGCGCCGAGGCTTACTTCTATCAAAAAAATTATACCCAAGCCTTGGCCGACTACGATCTTGCGATTCGAGCAAACGGAGATTTAGGAACTAAAGGCAATAAACGTCTTGCCGATATCTATGCAAATCGTGGCGATGCTCTAGGGCAATTAGGAAGATTTTCAGAAGCCTTGGCTTCAGCCAATCGCGCAATTGAAATCGATCCCCAGCATGGGTTTGCTTGGTATATTCGCAGCATGGCTCTAGGTTATCTTGGTCGAAATCAAGAGGCATTGAAAGCTGTAGATACTGCGATTAAGTTCGCAAATTATGCCTATGTTTGGCATCATCGCGGTGATGTGATGTATGACCTAAAAAGGTATCGTGAGGCGATCGCTTCTTACGAAAAAGCGGTGCAAATCGATCCTGAATATGTTCGATCTATGTATAGTCGAGGCTTGGTATTAGCAGAACTTGGACGCGATCGCGAAGCGATAACTGCTTTTGACCAAATCCTAGAGCTATATCCAGATTGGAAAGCCATAAAAGAATCCAAACAGAAGATTCTCAATAAACTAAAACAAAAAGGATCTATCTAAAATGACTAAAATGACAGAAACTACTCCACTCAAGCGACAAGCCCAAAACGGCGATCCTCAAGCGATCGCTACTTTGATGAATCGCTCTTTTCAACGCCGAGGCGTGACTGCGTTTGTCACTATCAAAGGTACTTGCTTACAAGTATTATTGGTATCCTCTAAAGCCCCAAGCCAATCGACATATGTTTCTATGATTTGGATGGGCATACATAAATTGGCGATCCCCAATATCCATACCCTAGAAATGTATGGGAAACAATTGGGAAATGAAATCCCAAGTTGGAGTCAAAAAGTGACTCTTGATAATGCGATAGTAGATAGAAAACATCAACAAGACGATCATTATCCAAATCCTGATACCAATCTAATTGAAAAGGAGATCGATGCTGCGATCGCCCCTTCGATTGGGGTGTCCGAAGTAATTCCTGTAAAAACTCCAGACGCTCAAGATGATGAAAAGGTCAGGAATAAGAATAAATCTCATTCCTTCATCCAACTGGTGCTGCGATTAAATATCCGTGCCGCCGCCTATGGATATTTAATGGATGTTATTGGTTCGGAATTTTCTTCATTTGTACTAACAGTTTTTTTTAGTTTAATGCTGGCAATGCAGGGTAAAAATTACTATCAAATTCTATCTGAGCTTTCTAACAGTAACTTTTCGATTGTATATATGTCATTTGGGCTGTTCTTTTCTGGTGCAGGAGGCTTCCTGGCTGCCCGTTGTAGTAAGCACGATCGCATACTCAATTCCGCCTTTGCAGGAGCGATATCGACTAGTTTGGGATGCCTGATGACCTATACAAACCCACAATCTATACCAGGTTCGTTACAAACTATGTCACTCCTGCTAACGATACCCGCAGCGATCGCTGGTGGCTTGATTAGACAAGCTTTACTCAAAAGGCAAATGCGGACGATATGAATATTATCGACTCCCTTTGGGACGCGGTAGATGTGGATTGTCGTTGTCATAAATAGAGGATTGCACCGAGAAACTTCCAAACGATCTGGATGAACTACTTTGTTCGGGCATAGAATTTTTCGCGATCGCCCCTAATGGATTGCTAAAAATTGTGGCGATCGTCACTAAGGCGATGAGTCCTTTTTCTGAGAAGTGGCGCATATTTTTTTCCTCAACTGTTATCTAAATAGATTGCGGGAAAAAATGAATTCAAAAGGCTCATTTATGGACTCAGTTTTTGACTCACCTGTTGAGATAACAGCTATAGCCAAGTAATGAGTTTCTATAAACAAAACGAATTCACTTTACGCACTTGTCACTTCTCAGAGCATCTTCTACGCATCTAGTTATAAAACTTTACAATCATGACTTGCTTAGTGTTTCGACAACTTTGGCGATCGCTTCTTTGGTATTCATTTTATTTCTCCTGTCTTACATTTCAGATAGCCAAGCGTTGATTTTAGAGATGAGTTCTTCGGTGGTTTGTCCTCCAGTGAATAGACGTATTTGGATTGGTGATAGGCTTTGGCAGAGTTGGGCGATCGCTAGTTCAGCTATCCATTTAAACTACATAAAGCTTGTTCACCATTTCATCTAACTCTTCATAAGCCTCTCGAATATCTTCTATTTTTTGCTTTATTTCGGCGGTCAGGCGATCTCGTTCTGCAAATACTCTGGCAATGTCATCATCAGTCTTAGGAATTTTCCCTTCATCTAATAGACTTTGCCAAGTAAAGCCACAATCTGCAAATTTAGGTAAATAATTTTTCAGATACTCTAATACAAGAGGACTATCTGATAGCAAAAGTTCAGTACGTCCAAGCAAAAGCTTATTATCACTAACTTTGACTTTAGAAATCAACTGATTGTAATCCCCAATCACTTCAAAATTAACTGACTCGGCACTGACAAAATCCCAACTTGGAGGATTTACTGATTCTAGTACCGTAAAGAAATTTACTTCTATTTTGATGCTGTCATTTCGATAATTGAATTGAATTTTATGACCCATATTTACTAATTCATGAATTTCCCAATTCCATGTAATCAAATTATCAACTGCTTCAATAAATGGCTGTTGTTTTTTTAAAGAGATATTTTTAATTGGAAACTCTTTTAAATCATCTGGGTAAATACGACTCTTAGCAGGTTTCCCTACAGTGGTCGTCATGATATTTTCATCACGGTTATTTTCTAGTAAAAATCTCTTGCCAAAACTAGAAGCTAAAATTGCGGCTACATAGCGCAAGTCAAATTTTTTCGATAAGGAAGCTTGCTGTTTAGCGCGATCAAAAATCTTAACTTTTTTCCCTTGCCCATCTCCTAGATTACGCTGATACTTTTTTGAGAACTCATACATTTGACGAGGTTCATCTTCTAATCTTTTAATTCTATAAACATCTTCCCATTTGACGCAAATTCTGACACTATCAGGGACATAAAACCCATCACCAGAAATAACTCCGCGATCATAGGTTGGGAAAGAAGTCATGCCAAATAAAATCTTAGGAAGATCATATAATTCGGGAATTGTTATTCTACTAACTTTACTAGGTACTCTTTCTGTATTCCATTCTAAATATCTAATTTTATCTACAGAAAATTCAGCAATTATATTCTCACCATCTAGATATTTTTTTAAGTTAATATTTGTTGGAATGTCAGACAATAAATCATCTTTGCGAAATTCTCCTTGTTCGGAATGCAGAACCATCGCCTTAGAACAATAACAAATATCTTCTAAGTCAGTTACATTTTCAAAAGTTGCTGTTACTGTAAACTGCTTAAATACTTTTGCAGTATGTTCACTCTGAACTAGAGATTCTAAATTTTCTACTTTCTCAAAAGAACCTGCGTGTAATAATCTTTTAGTTCGATGATCATCACCTAGCTCTGTGTTTTTCAAAAAGAAAATTGTGTTATTAACAACAGCATCAGCGAAGAGCTTAATATTATTCAAAAAATCAACTTGAGTAATGGTTAAAGAATTGGCTAGATAATCTCTAAGTTTCTCGGCATAATTATTTGATTGAATCCCTCTAGATACAATTAAACCAAGCTTGCCATTTGGTGCAGTTAATTTACAAGAAAGCTCTACAAATGGCACAAATAAATCCCATTTTTCATGCAAAGTTTCATATCTCCCACTCTGCTCAATAATACGTCGATATTTGTCAACATTAGGCTCATCAGCCCTAACATAGGGAGGATTGCCAACCACAAAATCAAATCCATCGGCAAAGTCGCCTGTACGAGTTTTGATCTGCGATACAGTGGAAAGCTCTTGATCTAAAACAGGATTGAGAAGAGTTGAGCGAATATTTTCTGCTCTTGGTAATAATAGAGAATCGGTGTTGTAAACATTAAATCTATCAATAGAGCAGTCTCGTAAATCTCCTGATTCTTTAATTTGTTTGAGTAAATCAATGACTTGAATTAATAGGTTAGTCTCAGCTAAATAGCAAGCAAATGGATTAATGTCCATGCAAAATAATGAATCTTTAACCTGTCGGATAATTCTAGGAATAATACTGACTTTGGGTTTTTTATAGCTTTTAATTAATCGTCTTGCTGCATGAACCAGAAAGCTGCCTGAACCACCCGCTAAATCTAAAATCTTTTTGTCACGAATACCCGCAGGATTATCGGAAGTATAGCCAATGGTATCCAGAATATATTCCACTACTTCTTTTGGTGTGAAATATCGTCCCTGTTCATGTTTTCCTGCTGTAACATAGCGACCGTAAACCATGCCGATAATATCACTATCAATTTCTTTTAAATTGAAATCATTCAGAATATACAAAACCTCAATTAAGGTATTCGCATTCATGTGATACCAATTAAATAAATCTTCATTACTGAAGAAGTGGGCATAAATACTTTGAGCGGATCGATAGGACATTTCTAATAAATAGTCCATAGACATTCCTTGGGCAAAGTCTAAATATTTTGGTTCAACTTCTTCTTTCCATGTTTTAAACCCGCCATTAGAAAACTTACGATTGATCAAACCCTTATCTTCACAAATTCGCACCATCAATAGTCTAATTACATACACATAGGCGGTTTGACGCGCAAATTCAGTTTTTAATTTCAATTCATCAGCATCTTGAAAAATTGTTTTTGTAACTAAGCCTGTCCAAGATTTAAAAAACTGATGAGCTTTAATAGCTCGCTCATATTTAATACCTTGTTGAGCTTGCCAAGCTTGCCAACTAAATACTAATTCTTCATATTCGTCTAATTTTTCTACTAATTCACTGCCTAATTTTGTAATCTTGCGCTGTGGCTTACTTTTAATGCCTAACTCTTTTTGCTTCGATTCAGAAATTGGCGGCAGTAAATCTAACTGATCAGCCTTAATACTTTTGCCTGAACTTTTACTTAAAGATTCTTGCCTCTTCTCAGCTTCTTTCAGTCTTGCTAAGAATTTCTCACCTAAAAAACTGATTGTATCGCTAGGGTTTTGAGCATATTCAAGTAATTTTTCATCCGCCCAAGAATAATCATCAACTTCTGACAAACCAGATACTCTTAAATGATTAAGAATTTCTTTGCGTAATCCTGTAATAACATGAGATATAGTTAGTTCTTGATTAGATTTACTATTCCCATTTCCATTAACTAAATAGGTTGATTTAATATAATCTTCATATTCATCTAAGAGTAATTCTAGTTGATATAAAACATCATCTTCTAACAAAGCGATCGCCTTTTTTAAATCACCAATTAAAAGCTCATCAAAATTGGGATTGTTCGATTGAGAATGGGCTTCTATTTGCCATTCTTCTATGGGGCGGCAAATCTTAGCAATCTTTCTGTCAATTCCTTCAGAATTTTGCCTATGAAATCTCCGAAATAAACCATTAAGCGCTTGCTGTTGTTCAAAAGTTAAGGCTGCAATCCCCCCTCCAACAAAAGTTTGCACAATTTGCTGAATATCTAAATGTAAAACTGGAGTCGCATAGCTAGGATTTGACAAATCCCAACCTAGAAGCAATCTTCCATTACAAACTAAACCTAAGCTATAGCCTCGACTGGTCGCATAAGTTGCCAACTGCTTTAGGGGAGCAGATTTTCTCAAATCGTAGGCTGTATGCTTATCCTCTACTAAAAAGCACCGATAATCATCCGATAATTTAACTTGAAAGTCTGGACGGGAACTATCTTTAGTTCCACCTGTTTGATTTTGGGTAATATGCCCAGATTCAAAACCTAAAGCCTTAATCAAAGGATCGATAATTTTTGCATCAACTATGTTTGCTTCATCATTAGTTTGAGGCTGGGCAACATATTCTAGGTAAGTTTTACCCTCGTAAAAGTTATTGCCAGTAAATATTTCAAAAAAATTAGATATAAATTCTTCAAATGTCTTCATGCTGCCTTATGAGTTGCTTTTACTTAACCGTTACAGCCAATTGTAGCCCAAAACTATCCAACCAAGCCGCCAACTCATACACCGCTTGACTTTTATCACTTACGCCAAAATCTTTCACCCATGCGCGATCGCCTTCACCACCCAATGCCGCCGCAACATGACCTAAACATAAAGGCAACAATTCAGTCTCAGGCTTTTCCTCTTCTAAAACAGCAGACACATAAGCCGCCGCCTCTTTAGGAGCTTTTAGAGACTCAATTAAAAAATCTTCGTGAGATTTAACCTTGACCTTGGCGCTTTGCATAGTCCATCCAATAAGACTTAGCCGTTTGAATGTCACGCTCCTGAGAGCTTTTATCACCACCGCACAACAACAGTATAACCCGATCGCCCTTACCCCCATCCGCAAACCCAAAGACCTCAACCACCTCCAACGCCGCCAACAACAACGCGCCATCAGCAACGACATGATCCGCGTCGCCATCGCCTACGGACAACAACGCAGTGATCGGCATGGCGCGATCGTCTACACATTAAGCGATCGCCAACTCAAAACCAGTCCCTACGCCAAATTCACCGACACCCTCAGAGGCTTGCAAGTCATCTGTTTAGCAGACCTGCAAACCCT
>CAYVMR010000024.1:0-4385 GCA_964452545.1 uncultured bacterium | reverse complement strand
TCACCGACACCCTCAGAGGCTTGCAAGTCATCTGTTTAGCAGACCTGCAAACCCTGCAAATCCTCACCACCTATTGGAACTTCGACAGCAAACGCAAAGCCAGAAAATAAACCCATGCAAAACGCCAAAGACCACAGAGCCACCTATCAACTGCTCAAACAAGTCCAAACCATGATCGACAAATACAATCTTCCCCCGCAAAAGTTTCTGGAACAATTAGGACTTCTGCAAACTCAACCCGAAACCGAAATTGTCTTTGAGAAAACTGGCGGACGGTTTCATCTCTTCAAAGCACTCGAAGAAGCCAAAGAACGAGTCGTGATCAAATGTCCTTGGGCAAGCGATCGCGCCATCGACAACGACCTGATGCTACGGCTCAACTATGCCCTCGACCAAGGCGTACAAATCGATCTCGGTTGGGGCTACCAATACGACATCGGCACTGTCATCAAACAAGATCGTCACGGCAACCTCACCTTCGCCGCCGAAGTCCAATATCGCTATAGCGCCATGTCCAAACTCTTTCAACTCCAAAAACGTTACAGCGATCGCCTCCACCTCAAACTCACAGGCGGACATAGCAAATACTTTGTCTGCGATCGCCAATTCGCCTATGTCGGCAGTCACAACATCCTCAGTGCCACCATTCCCAATCTCAAAATTGCCTATCCCGACCTCCAAGGCGATGAAACAGGCACAATCCATCGCAATCTAGAAATGATTCAAAAACTGATTAACCGCTACGACCAAGCGATCGATCTCACAGATTCCCTAGCGCCTCAAAATATGAGATTGCGTGCCTAAACATCTCAAAAATGTCTAATTTGATGATGATTTAAACATCCTCAACTGCTCCTAATGCTCTCAGTGTGGACTTTTGAGCCTCAGTCAATCCCTTAATTCCATTAATATTCATCTCGTCATAGGGCTTGGGAATTTTCAATAACTTGAAATTCTTGCCAGTTTGCACATTCCAAAGCCGATTAGTCCCGTCTTCGCCACCACTGGCTAAAAGCTGCCCATCGGCACTAAAAATCAGATCGCCCATATAGCCAACCCCGAACTCTCCATCTAAATGTTCCAAATAACTATTAGTGTTCCAATTCCATAGCTTGATTTCTGAAGTATTGCCACCGATCGCCAGAATTGGCGAAGTTGGACTTAGAGCAACCGTCCAAATAGGAAATTGACTTTGTAGAGTTCGCACGCAATCAAAAGTTGCCAAATTCCAGAACTTAACTGTGTAATCCATACTACTACTAATCAACATCCCATCTTGACTAAAGGCTAAACTCTCCACCCGATCGCTATGTCCCGCTAACGTGATTAGACATTCAAGCGATCGCAGATCCCAAATTTTAATTGTGCCATCCCAACTGCCACTGGCAAGGATTTCACCATTAGAATGAATTGCGAGGGATTGCACAGGACTGGTATGACCGCACAAAGTATTTAAGCATTCTCCCGTTGGCAGATGCCAAAGCTTAATCGTGCGATCGCCACTTCCTGAAATCAACATCTCGCCATTAGGAGCGAAAATCACAAATCTTACCCAAGTAGAATGCCCTTGGAGGATTTGGGAACAGGTTCCACTTTTAGTATCAAAAATCTTAATCGTATGGTCATAGTTTCCACAGGCAAAGGTCTGCTGGTCGGGGCTAAAGGCAACTTGCATCACTCCCGATGTACCAAGATCGAAATTTCTCAAACATTTTGCTTTCTCAATATCCCAAACCCTGACGCTCTGTTCTTCATAACTAAAGGAGAAGAAAAGATTGCGATCGTGACCAGAGGCAATAGGCTTCGTAGCTCGGTAATAGCCCTGAATAGTTCTAATACATTGCCCCGTCTCGACATCCCATAGCTTCACAATGCGATCGTCGCTCCCACTCACCAAGGCTTTCGCATCGGGACTAAAGGCAACCGACCAAATGCGATTTTTGTGACCATACAGAGTTCTAATTACTTCACCCGTACTCACAGACCACAGCTTCACGGTTTCATCATCACCTGCACTCGCAAGCATCTGACCATCGGCACTGAAAGCGATCGCCCAAATCTGTTTCTGATGCCCTGCGATCGCACTCAAGATTTGCCCCGTGTTAACATCCCAAATCTTGATTAGGCAATCTTCGCCAGCACTGGCAAGCAGTCCTTCTGAACTCTGAGATTCGATTTGGGGTGCAAAGGCAACGGCATAGACTGCACTAGCATCGACAATGGTTCGCAGACAGGCTCCCGTTGCCACGCTCCATAGCTTAATAGTGCAATCCAAGCTGCAACTGGCAATTATTTGACCATCAGGGCTAAAGGCTACCGATCTCACGATCTGCTCATGTCCATCTAAGGTCATCAGGCATTTACCCGTCTGGGCTTCAGTTAACTTGACGGTGCGATCGCCTCCACAACTTGCGATCAGGCGATCGTCAGGACTAAATGCAAGACTTGCCACGCCGATCGCATGGGCTTCTATCGCAAGCAGACATTCTCCTGTCTGCACGTTCCAAAGCTTAATTTGGCGATCGAGGCTGCCACTAGCGAGCATCTGACCATCGTGACTGAAGGCAAGCGCAAATATAAATTCGCTATGGGCTTGAGTTTTGAAGAGTTGACTCCCATCCGCCACCAGCCAAAAATAAATCCAGCCCCTAACATCGCTAGTGGCTAAAATCTTGCCATTAGGACTAAAGGCAGTCGCCATCACACTGCTAAAGGTGACTCGAAAAACGGATTTCGACAGATCGCAGTTAGAGAAATTCACTCGATGCAGTTCCACGGCTTTAAGGTCAGCTTGCCAAATCGCTAAATTAGAGAAATCGTAACCTGTTAGATCGATATGCAAATAACAAAGAAGATTTAGCAAATTTCCACCCGCATAGCCTTGTTTCGGTTGAGTTTCTGCCTTTAGTCTCGTTAATGTCAATGCGATCGCTTGAGAGCCTGCCTTATCCGCAACAGATTGAAGAATAAAGCGAGTCTGAGCATCACGAATGTAATCCTTAGCTGTAGCTTCGATGAGAGTGTGACTATGGAGTAAATTCAGTTTCTGTTCAGTGCCGTTAATCTCCTGACAAATCTTTTCGATGAATTGATAATTGACATATTCCATTACCACAGGCTGAAGCGTGAAGCCATTAGCCGTAACCTCCATCAGCGATCGCTTTTTCAACAATTCCAGAGTGGTAATTAGTCTTTGTTTGGATTCTCGCGCTAGTAAACTCTCCTTGAGACTGAGTGCCGAAATTGGTTCGCGGGCGATCGCTAGCCAATACATCACCTCCTGCTCCGCTTCCGATAGTCTCAAAAATTGCCGATGCAGCAAATCCTGAATATCGCCAAAGGTTAGTCCTCCCTCCCGCATTAATGTCAACATTTGCGCGACATCACCTCCCAGTAAATCACGAATCCCTGCGGCGACAATTTTGAGAGCGAGGGGATTGCCTGCGTAGTGGGTGATGATTTCCTGCCATTCCACATCGTTTGCTGCAATGGCTTCTTTCACAAATATCTGCAATCCATCCTGCTGCGATAAGCCCGATAAAGGTAGCGATTGCACTTTGTCACCAATCAATCGCGATAGTTCGGGTGGTGCTTCACGACTGGTGATCACCAAACAGCTTTGATGGCTACGTTCACCGATAGATCTAATCAAATCCCCATAGCCTTCAAACCCAGAGTGATAGCCAGAGAGATAACCAGAGCGATCGCTCAGAATCGATTCCCAATTATCAATTACCAGCAAACATCGCCGCGCATCTAGATAGCGCATCAACAAGTCAAGCTGTGCAGGTAAATCATCAGGCAAATCAAGGGGTTGCGGATGGGAGAGAAACTGCAAAATATCGGTGAGGATGCTTTCAAAAGACGGGGCATTGCGTAGCGATCTCCATATCGTAAATTCAAATTCTTCTTTTAATTGATGGGCTAGTTGTGCCGCTAAGGTCGTTTTGCCCATGCCGCCCATACCTAAAATAGTGACAATTTGATGGCGATCGCTGATTACCCATTGCTCTAACTGTTCGAGTTCGGCAGTACGTCCATAGAAGTTAACAACCTGCTGTGCCTCCTTTAAATCGACTTGCGGATTCCTTGCGATCGCCTCTTGCCAATCCACACCCAAAAATCCACAAATCTGTGTGAAGGTATCTTGGCGAATATCGTCCCCCTGAAAAAAACGCTTAGCCACACCAATCGATCCAGCCCTTTCTAGGACTTGGCTAGCAGTCTGGGACAGTCCAAGCTGACGTAATTTGTCCTTGAGTATTTGCTGTCCTCGTTTAGACGCTTTTGCCATATTTTCTCGCCATAGTTTTGAAGGGCTAAAACTCATTTCTAGTACAGGCTGGCTGAAGTAACAAGACACTAACCACGGAACTTCCATTTAA
>CAYVMR010000023.1:0-19309 GCA_964452545.1 uncultured bacterium | reverse complement strand
TCCAACAGATCGTAGCGGGGAATAGGGGTACTGGTGACATCGGGTTTTTCGCCGTTGGAGCGGAAGGTGCCGTGGCTATCCCCCCGTGCCACCGCCTCCACAAACATGGGCAGGGTAATTTCCCCCTCATCCAGGATTAAAAAGTCGGCCCCCGCCGCCAGGGCATCCTGGGGCAGGGCGGTGGGATAGGGACCCCCCACCGCCACCCGCTTGCCGTAGCCCTTGGCGGTTTGGATCGCCTCCAGGAAGTCCACCTTGTGGACAATCATGGCCGAGACGATGACGATGTCCGCCCACTGCCATTCCTCTGGTCGCACCGCCCGCACATTGCGGTCCACCAGTTTGAAGTTCCAGGTTTGGGGCAAAATCGCGGCCACGGTGATTAACCCCAGAGGTGGCAGTTGGGCTTTGAAGTTAACCAGTTCTAAGGTCTTGTCAAAGGACCAAAAGCTTTTAGGGAAGCGGGGATAAACCAACAGAATATTCATGCACTGGGTTTTAATGTTTAACTAATGTTAAGGGATCGGGGAGGGTCTAGGCAAACGACCCTGGCTATGATCCCCAGGATAGCCCTGGAGGAAGCCCAGGATCAGACGCTATGATCAGCATGGAGGCTGCCCCTGGGTGGGCGGCATTCTATCCTGGATACCCTACCCCTTGGACGATTGACTTTGCTTGACCCTACCCCCGGCTCGCCAGATTCCCGGCCATCCGTTCCCACGGTTCCCCCAGATAGCCCCTTTACCTTTGACTCGATTGAATCGGCCCTGGCGGATTTGGCCGCTGGCCGGGCGATCGTGGTGGTGGATGATGAGAATCGGGAAAATGAGGGGGATGTGATCTGCGCCGCCCAGTTTGCCACCCCGGATATCATTAATTTCATGGCGGTGGAGGCGCGGGGGCTAATCTGTCTGGCCATGACCGGGGAACGCCTGGATCAGCTGGATCTGCCCCTGATGGTTAACCCCAGCGCCTTTGAGGACGAAAACGAGCAGACCGCCTTCACTGTCAGTATTGATGCTGCGCCCCCCTGGGGGGTGAGCACCGGCATTTCCGCTGAGGACCGGGCCCGCACTATTCAGGTGGCGATTAATCCTAGCGCCCGCCCCCATGATCTGCGCCGCCCTGGCCATATTTTCCCCCTGCGGGCTAAGCAGGGGGGGGTTTTGAAGCGGGCTGGCCACACCGAGGCCGGGGTCGATCTGGCTCGCTTGGCGGGGCTCTACCCGGCCGGGGTGATCTGCGAAATCCAAAACCCCGATGGCTCCATGGCCCGCTTGCCGGAGTTGGTCACCTACGCCCAGACCTTTGGGCTGAAGTTGATCAGCATTGCCGACCTGATCAGCTATCGCCTCGAGCATGAGCGGTTTGTGCAGCGGGAGGCGATCGCCGATCTGCCCACCCAGTTTGGCCAATTCAAAATCTATGCCTACCGTAACCAGCTGGATAACTCTGAACATATCGCCCTGGTGAAGGGGGATCCCAGCCGCTTTCACCAGGGGGTGGTGATGGTGCGGGTCCATTCCGAGTGTCTCACCGGCGATGCCTTTGGCTCCCTGCGTTGTGACTGTCGCATGCAGTTACAGGCGGCCTTGAAGATGATTGAGGCGGCGGGGCGGGGGGTGGTGGTCTACCTGCGCCAGGAGGGGCGCGGTATTGGCCTGGTAAACAAACTCAAGGCCTACTCCCTGCAGGATCTGGGCCTGGATACGGTGGAGGCCAACGAAAAACTGGGCCTGCCGGTTGATCAGCGCAACTATGGGATTGGCGCTCAAATTCTCAACGACATTGGGGTGCGGCAATTTTGTTTAATTACTAACAACCCTCGCAAGATTGCCGGCCTGAAGGGCTACGGCCTGGAAATGGTGGACCGGGTACCCCTAATTATCGAGGCCACCCCCTACAACCTCAATTACCTCACCACCAAGGCGGAAAAGCTCGGCCACCTGATGCTGCAAACCTACCTGGCCACCATCGCCATTCACTGGCAGGGGGGCCCCCTGTCCCTGGAGAGCCGCTACCAAAAGCTCAAGGATGTCCGCCAACTGGCCCAAAGCCAGGGGCTGGTGGTGCAGGAGGAGGCCCGACCGGTGGGGGCGGCCCTCTTCGGCCAACCCCACCTAATCCTGCATCTAGGATTAGATGGGACGCCCCCCCTTGAGGAGACCTGGTATGCTCAGCCCCCTAGCCCCTATCGCCAGGCGATGCTGGCGGTGCTCGACGAGTTGGTCGGGTGGTCCGAGATTGATCAGTTGGCCTTCTTTATCGCCGTCGGCCATGACCCCTTCAGCGGGCTACAGGTGGGCCTCAGCCGTCAGGTGTTTCCCCGTCCTCTGCCCCTTTGGGGAGATCAGATTAAGCCATCGGAGGTGGCGGATCAGCTCACTACCCAGCGAGTTTACCTATTTTCCAGTGTCACCAGTGATGGGTAAGAGCGTGTCGGCCAACATACTCCAGCATACTTAGGACTGGGTTGATCGATCAAGGCTAGGGTATTCGCCAGTCCGAGTAGGACAAGATGGCGATGCCATGGCCTGCGGGCTGAGAGCCAACGCTTTGCTCCGTGTCCTCAGCTCAAGGCTACAGCTATAATACCGAGCAGACATTCTGGCTCGCCTCTGCTGGATGATCCGCAAGGGCAGTCTGAACTCAGTCGTTATCTGGAAGACAACTCGATGCCCGTGATCAATGAAGGATGGGGATGGCGTTAATTCCTAAAGTGTACCCCGTTGTCTAGACAGTTAGGGTAGGGGGCAGCAAGGATATAAAATGGGAAAGCGGCCAGGGCCTGTCATGGGTCTGGCTATTGGGAAAAGCCCTAGATAACCTTTGCTAAACAATCCTATGAAATCCCTAATCACTCGTCTTCTTGCCCTGGTCTTGGTGGCCGTTGTGGGGCTCACCGGCTGTAGCGTAGGCACCAGTGGAAAACTGACTGGTGACTACCGCCAGGACACCCTGATGTTGGTGGACAGTCTGCGAACCGCCATCAGCCTGGCGGATGATGACCCGGCTAAGGCCTCGGCCCAGGCGGAGGCCAAGGTGATGATCAGTGATTTTGCCTCCCGTTACCGCCGGGATGGCGCTGTCGCCAACCTCAGTTCCTTCACCACCATGCGCACGGCCCTGAATGCCATCGCCGGTCACTATAGCGCTTACCCTAACCGGCCCTTGCCCGAAAAGATCAAGACCCGAGTGGAACAGGAACTCAAGCAGGTGGAATCGGCTTTGAATCGCGGTGCTTAACCGGGTTGACCGGGGCACCGTCTGGGCTGAGCTGAATTGACCCGTTTCGCGTCAATTTGTCTGCTCACCTTGCGATCGCCCCTGATCATCGCCCAGCTTGGCGGAGCCGATCTAGAACGCCTGCCAGCCTTTGCGTTCACCGATCCACTCACTGCGTACTAAATTCGCTGACCAAAACTATAACCCTGCATAATGACCTTTTCCCCATCCTTTGCCGTTCGCGTCCCAAACCTTTCTGCGGGTGAGGCCTCGGGCATTGACGATCGCCTGGTCATTGAGGACCTATTGACCCCTAACGCCGACCCCAGCGGGGGGCCTGGGGCCGATGTGATCGCTGGCTTGACCGCCGAACCCAAGGCCCTGCCCCCCAAGTATTTCTACGACGACCGGGGGTCCCAGCTGTTTGAGCAAATCACCACCCTGCCGGAGTATTACCTGACCCGCACCGAAACCGCCATTCTCCAGACCCATGGAGCGGATATTGCCGAGCTGGTGGGGCCCTGTGAGCTGGTGGAGTTGGGCAGTGGCAGCTCCACCAAAACCCGATACCTGCTGACGGCCCTGGCCCAGGCCGGCTATCCGCTGTATTATCAGCCGGTGGATGTGAGTGGGGGCATGCTTAAAACCACCGCTAAGCAGCTCCTGGTGGAATACCCACGGCTCTGTATCCATGGGTTGGTGGCCACCTACGAAGCCGCCCTGGCCCACCCCCGTCCAGCCTCTGCCTACCCCCGACTGCTGACCTTCATTGGCAGCACCCTGGGCAACCTGGACCCGGATCAGTGCCGTACCCTGCTGGGTCGCATTCGGTTAGCGATGAACCCCGGCGATTACTTCCTGCTCGGGGTCGATTTAGTCAAGGATAGGCAGGTTCTAGAGCGAGCCTATAACGATAGCCAGGGGGTGACGGCGGCCTTCAACCTGAATATGCTGCAACACTTGAACTGGCGCTTTGGCGGTAACTTTGATCTGGGGCGATTTCGCCACCGAGCTGAGTTTAACCCCCTGGCTAGCCAGATTGAAATCTACATTGATAGTTTGGAGACCCAAACGGTCTACCTGGAGCAGCTTGACCTGGGGGTGAAATTTACCCGGGGTGAGCCCTTGCTCAGTGAAATTTCCCGTAAGTTTAATCTACCCGACCTGACCGCTAGCCTGACCGCCTTGGGTTTGCCGGTGCAGCAAGTGTTTACCGATGCCCAGGACTGGTTTGCCCTGCTGCTCTGTCGTAACGTTGTTGCCCCTCCTGCTGCCTAACTGGGTCCCCGATGCAACCACCGCCTACGGTCAGTTTTAGACGACTCGTCCTGATGGGGGCGTTGCAACTCAGCACAGTCTGGGATCTGGTCACCACCCTGTTGGGTATCCTGCTGATCCTCGACAACCTCAATCCGGTGGCGGTGAGTCTGGCGGTGATCGGCACCCTGATTGTGGTGGCCTTTAGCTTTAGCACCCGGATCCTCTGGCAACGCCGCCAGCCCTATGGCCTGAGGGGCTTTCCCCTGGCCTTGCTGCGCTTGATGTGGTTAATGGCGATCCTGATGGATCTGTGGACTTCCCTGACCTGTAATGCCTGGTTTGTGGGCGGTCGAACCTCTGGGGATAGCCTGGCCCTGGGTCGCCTGCTGGGTCAACTCAACCCCGGCCAATGGATAATTGTGGTGTTTGTTACCCTGGTCACTGGGATTAGCCCGATTTTAGTGGGCTATCTGCGCGATCGCGACCTAGACACCTGGCTCAGCTAGTTAACGCTGGGGTCCGCCTACTGGATACCGGTGCGGTGTCCTCGCCTGCGGATGAATAGACGCTCGACTCCCACTAGCCCCAGTAGCACCAGGGCCGCTCCGCCGGCGGTCAGGGCCAGGGGCTGGAGGCTAGGGCTATGGCGCAGGGCGATCGCCCCCAGGGCCCACACAAATACCAGGGCAAAGGCCCCATCCTGCCGTTGCCAGAGCACCCAGCCCCCCAACAGGGTCACCACGGCGGTCATCACCATGGTCCAGCCCACGGGGGATAGGCCCCAGCCCCCCCAGCCAGCGGCGTAGAGGGCAGAGGCCACATTCACCACGGTGGCCACCGCAATCCAGGCCAGGTAAATGCTAAAGGGGATCTGGCAACACCATTGGTCCCGCCGGGAGCGGCAGCCGGGCCCCGTTCTCAAGGTCAGGTAAATGCCCACCAGGGGCACCAGGATACCCAGCATGGCGAGTAGGGATTCGCTAAACAGACGTAGGGTAAATAGCAGGATCCACAATACCTGGGCCAGGCAGGCCACGATCAGCAGGCGGTTAACCCGCTGCAGGCGGGGTTGGGAGCGGCGGCCCGGGGCGAACTGGTAGAGGGCGTAGGCGATTAACCCCAGGTAGATCACCCCCCAGATGGCAAAGGCATAGTTGGCGGGAGTGATCAGCACCCCCGCCAGTAGGGTATTGGCAATCTCCCCCACATTTTGCCCCCCCAGGGGGTAGAGATTAGAGAGGGTGTTGACCACCAGGGTGGCGGCGATCGCCAGGCTGGTGACGATCGCCAGGGCCAGGTCTGACCGTTCTACATGCCTATTCATTACGGCTCCTTGAGGGGATGCACCAGCCCTCTGATCATATCGCTGATTACCCCTTCAATCCCCCTCCCTCGGCGAATTCCCGCCGAGGCTCCTAGCGGAGCTGCTGTCGCCAATAAAACCCCTAGACGCGTCTCGTCTACTCGGTGGGATTACTCTTTAAACGCACTCTTTTTCTGCCTTGACCTTGGGCAGTAGTCTATTACTCCCGATCGGGTTAATCATTGAGTCAACTTGCAGAACGTAGGCTATATGCTGGGCCGTCAACCACTGGTGATCGATAGACTGTTGACTAAGACCGATGGGGTTTGGCAAGACCCATTCCAGTCGTTATCATTACCGAGATCAACCCCCTCTTTGAGGGCTAAGTAGGTATTTCCGGCCAGCATCGTATCTTTGATGCGACCCACCATCTCCCCTCGGTTAATTAGGTAACCCAAGTCGATGTTTACCGAAAACTCCCCTGAGATCCCCGATCCACCGCCTAGGACCTGGTCTACCACAATTCCATAGTCAATTGTACCGATTAACTCCTGCAAGGATTTCACCCCCGGTTGAATTACGGTGTTGTAGAGACTGGGGGTAGGATAACTGCCTAAGCCTGGACGAAATCCATTACCCGTGGATTGCCCACCCAACTGGCGACCCACTGTGCGATCGCAGTAGAACAACGCCAAAACACCCTGGTCAATAAACACTAATCGTTGGGTTGGGGTCCCTTCATCGTCAAAGGGACAGCTAAAGGGCCCCTGGCTTGGATCCTGCAGTAGGGTAATGTCCTTAGAGGTCATTTGTTGCCCTAAGCCATCACTCCAGGGGGAGGAGCGTTCCATGGCGCGCTTGCCACTCAAGGCTAACTGCAATGTGCTCCACAGCATATCGGCCACCTTAGCGGTGAAAATTACCGGTAATCGCCCACACCGCACTGTCGTGGTTCGCTGGGCCCAGTCTAAGCGCTGTAATAATTGCTCAGCCAGGGTGTCAATATCTAACTGATGGCGTCGGGTCTGACCGTCCCCAACGCTCAGAAAATCGTCTCCTCGTACCCAGTCAACTGACACATAGCCGTTCAGGGTTGTATCGCTGTAGCTGCAGTCTAACCCCTCGCTGTTGAGAATGCGAGTGGTTTCAGTGTCGCACTCCATTTCTACCCCACAGATGACCTCCGGGTAAACAGAGCGAACCCGATCAATTAACTGCTCGCCCCAGTCCATCAGTTGTTGTACAGATACCACCTGGCCTAAGTCGGGATAGCACTGGCGACTGCCGGCCAGAATATCAATGGTTTCGGGATCGCTCAGGGCACTAATCGCCATGGCCTTGGTCACCATTGCCTCCGGCTGTACCCCACCGTAAGCCACGACCAACCCTGGACGGCCCTCCACCCATAGCCGCAGAGCCGTCCCGATGGCGGAGGAACTTTCTAGCTGTTTCAAGTGATTAGCCTCGAAAAACACCGGCCGAGAATAGGCGGTAGACTGCAACACCTCCGCCGCCTCTGCGCCTTGCTTTAAGGCCAACTCTATTAGTTGTTCGGCAAGTAAGTCCCCTGGTTGGCCAGATGTCATGGCAGTTAACCAGCAATAAAGAGCAAAGCTAAAGTTTTTCTAAACTGGCCTTCTCTCTATAATCCCGGATTAGGGCACCGCTGCAAAGGGGCTCCCCTAAAGCCTCAAACATCCGTAGCACTGTGGCACAATAAAGGCTAATCTATTACCTTGCCGCCGTTTTAACTGAAATCGAATCCTCGTGAGTTTTACTGCTACTTCCGCTCTGTCTGTTCCGCCCCCTCGTCGTCGAGCCGTGTTTCCTTTTACCGCTGTAATTGGCCAGGAGGAAATGAAACTAGCGCTGCTCCTGAATGTCATTGACCCTAAAATTGGTGGGGTGATGATTATGGGCGATCGCGGCACTGGCAAATCCACCACCATTCGCGCCTTGGCTGACCTTCTGCCAGAGATTCAGGTGGTGGCAGACGATCCCTTTAACCGTTCTCCCCAGGATGCCGATGTAATGGCTGAACGAGGCACCACCGATCTGCCCATAGCGACTAAAAAAGTACCCATGGTGGATCTGCCCCTGGGTGCTACGGAGGACCGGGTATGCGGCACGATTGACATTGAGAAGGCCCTGTCAGAAGGGGTAAAGGCCTTTGAGCCAGGCCTACTAGCCAAGGCTAACCGCGGCATCCTCTACGTTGATGAGGTGAACCTGCTAGACGATCACCTGGTGGACGTCCTCCTCGACTCCGCCGCCTCCGGTTGGAACACGGTCGAACGGGAGGGGATTTCCATCCGGCACCCAGCCCAGTTTGTTCTGGTGGGTTCTGGTAACCCAGAGGAGGGAGAACTCCGACCCCAACTGCTGGATCGCTTTGGCATGCATGCGGAAATTCGCACCGTGCGAGATCCGGAACTGCGGGTACAGATTGTTGAGCAGCGATCGGAGTTTGATCAAGATCCCCTGGCCTACCTGGCCAGGCATCAACCCCAGCAAGAGGCCCTACAGGCCTCCCTGGTGGAGGCCCAAACCCGCCTACCCCAGGTCACCATCAACCATGCTGACCGGGTGCGGATTTCCCAGGTCTGTTCTGACTTAAATGTGGATGGTCTGCGGGGTGACATCGTCACCAACCGGGCGGCTAAAGCTCTAGCCGCCTACGAGGGGCGCACCGAAGTCACCCTTGAGGATATGCGTCGGGTCATTGTGCTCTGTCTGCGCCACCGTTTGCGCAAAGATCCCCTCGAGAGTATTGATTCTGGCTATAAGGTGGAGAAAGTCTTCTGTCAGGTGTTTGGCCTGGCCGACCCCGATGAGACCCTAGCCAACGGCCGACAGCCGGTTGGCGCCCGCTAGATGACTTCCCCATGGGCCAGCGCATTCTGGGATTAGATCCGGGTTTGGCCACCCTGGGATTTGGGGTGATTGACGCTGATCCCACCCAAATCACTGCGGTGGTCAAAGTGGTAGATTTTGGCATTGTCTCGACTCCGGCCCACATGCCCATGGGCGATCGCCTCTGCACCATCTACAACGACCTCCACAGTCTGATTCAGCACTTTCGCCCCGATCAAGTGGTGATCGAGAAATTTTTTTTCTATCGTATGGGCAACACTATCCTGGTGGCCCAGGCCAGGGGAGTGTTGATGTTGGTTTTGGCCCAGCATCAACACTCCCCGATGGAATTCACCCCAGCCCAAGTCAAGCAAACTCTGACTGGTTATGGCAATGCCGATAAAGCCGATGTGCAACAGGCCGTGGCTCGCGAATTAAACCTTGCCTCTATCCCCCGGCCCGATGACGCCGCCGATGCCCTGGCCCTGGCTTTAACCGGTTGGTTACAGTGCTGACCATCCCTTTAACTAACTGCCGGGATGGCAACGCCCTCGTTGTGAGGTAAGGTTATGCCTGTGGTTTATGGCTAAGGATCTATGGGCGTCAAACGATTTCTCACGGGTCTGGGTCTGGGCCTTCTCCTAAGTTTATGCTTGGCTTGTACCCATCAGGTACTGCGGTCCGAGGCGGGGCCCGCCCTATCAACTCCCCCTACCCAGGCCGTCCCCGAGACTAGCCCGCGCTCCGCCCTACCAGAGGCAACCCAGGCCCTGATCGCTAGAGTTGGTCCGGGGGGGGTCGCCAATCCTCCCCGGCAGGACCTACGGTTGGTAGTGATTAGTGACCTGAATGGGGCCTATGGCTCGACTGACTACGATCCTGAGGTAGACCAGGCGATTACCCTGATGCCCCTTTGGCAACCGGATCTGGTGGTCTGCGGGGGGGATATGGTGGCGGGGCAGAATCCGTCCCTCACCGTCGATCGCATCACCGCCATGTGGCAAGCCTTCGATCAGCACGTGGCGGGCCCCCTACGGCAACAGGGCATTCCCTACGGCTTTACCCTCGGCAACCACGACGCCTCCAGTGCTCGAGGGGTAAGCAGCCAGTACCTGTTTCAACGGGAGCGTGATTTGGCGGCCGCCTACTGGCAATCGCCGGCCCATCACCCAGGTTTAAACTTTATTGATCGATCGCACTTTCCTTTTTACTACACCTTTGAACGGGGGGGCATTTTTTTCATGGCCTGGGATGGATCCTCCAGTCAGCTTGGTCCTGAGCAGCTGGCCTGGATTGAGCAGGCCCTGGCGAGTCCGATTGCCCAAGCTGCCAAGGCCCGCCTCGTGTTGAGCCACCTGCCCCTTTACGCCGTGGCGGTGGGGCGTGATGAACCCGGCGAAGTCCTGGCCAACGCTCCCCAATTGCAAGCGCTGCTGGAGCGTTACCAAGTGCACACTGTGATCAGTGGCCATCACCATGCCTACTACCCTGGCCATCGGGGCAACCTGCAGTTGCTTCACGCTGGCATTTTAGGATCCGGACCCCGACCGTTGATCGATAGCCGACTCCCTACCCGCAAGGTGCTGACTGTCCTGGACGTTGACTTTAATCGTCCGGAGTTAACCACCTATACCAGCTACGATATGGCCACCCTCAACCTCATTAACCCATCGGAATTGCCCCGATTCTTGGCAGGGCACAACGGCTTGATCCTGCGTCGCGATGTCACCTACGAGACCCTTACCCCAGAGGAAAAGGCCTCCTGTACCCAACGATTAGGGCAAAGCCTTTGTCGGGCATGAGGAGACCCACTCGGTATAGTCATTGGTAGACTCACAGGGCCGAATTAATTCTAAAATGATGGTTATGGGTATCTTGGGTAGCATAGGGCGCCAAGCTTAACTATGCTAATCTACTACGTTCTAAGCTAATATGCTGTTTAACTGGCTAGACGGGTTGTAAGGATTTGTAATACAATCTACCCCGTATTATTGATAACAGTTCAGTCTTATATAGAGGCGATTCGTCTGTGGCTCTCCTAGATCGGTTTTCTCGCGACATGGGTATTGACCTGGGTACCGCTAATACCCTGGTCTATGTTTCTGGTAAGGGTGTGGTTCTGCAGGAACCTTCCGTCGTTGCTATTGACCAGTTGCAGAAAAAACCCCTTGCCGTTGGCGAAGAAGCTAAGCGCATGTTAGGCCGAACTCCCGGTAATGTCGTGGCCCTTCGCCCCCTGCGAGATGGGGTGATCGCCGACTTTGACACCGCTGAGTTAATGCTCAAGCACTTTATTCGTCAGGTGCATGAGGGACGCACCTTAGTTTCTCCCCGGATCGTGATAGGCATTCCCAGTGGGGTCACTGGGGTAGAGCGGCGAGCGGTCATGGATGCGGCTCTACAAGCGGGAGCCCGTACCGTCTATCTGATCGATGAACCAGTAGCGGCGGCGATCGGTGCCGGTCTACCGGTGGCTGAACCAACGGGTAATATGATCGTTGATATTGGTGGCGGTACCACTGAAGTAGCGGTGTTGAGCCTACAGGGTACGGTGTTGAGTGAATCCGTGCGGGTGGCTGGGGACGAGTTAAGCGAGGCGATCGCCAGTTACATGAAAAAGGTTCACAACTTGGTGGTGGGAGAGCGTACCGCTGAGGAAGTAAAAATCAGCATTGGGTCCGCCTATCCCTCCGTCGATGATAATGAAGTCACTATGGATGTGCGGGGGTTACACCTACTTTCTGGTCTACCTCGCACCGTCACGGTCAAAGCCGGCGAAATTCGAGAAAGTATGGCGGAGCCCCTAGGGGTAATTGTGGAGGCCGTCAAGCGTACCCTTGAGAAAACCCCGCCGGAACTTGCTGCTGATATTATTGATCGAGGCATTATGTTGGCCGGTGGAGGTGCCCTTCTGCAAGGTCTGGACACCCTGGTGAGCCATGAGACTGGTATTATTGTTCATGTTGCTGTTGATCCCCTGAGCTGTGTTGTGCTAGGGGCTGGTCGAGTCCTAGAGAACTTTGCACAAATGGGTCGAGTCTTCAGTGGTCGTTCTAGTGTTTAGTAACCCCATTAGTCATGTCTATGATGGTTTGATGGGGATATTAAGGTGATTAACTACCTCTATCGAGTCGGCTCCCAACCCTCACTGGTCCTATGCTAATTGTTAGTCGTTGGTGGACACGTCATGGGTTTAGGGTCGCAATGGTTACCTTAGCCATTGGCGGAGCTTGGTGGTTAAGGTCAACTAATGGCATTCTGTTATACGAAGCTTATTATTGGTTGACCCGTCCACTTCACCTGGGTGGAACCCATGAACAGCAATTTGAGAATAGCTATATTTTAGAACTGCAACAGCGTATCGTTGATCTAGAAAAGCAAAATCAATCCCTACAAGCCTTTGTTGACTATGCCAATACGCTTCCGGGGCCAACCATCAAAGCAGCGGTGATTGGTCGCTCCGCAGATCACTGGTGGCAGCACCTGATTCTCAACCGCGGTAGCCGCCAGGGAGTACAACCAGGCTACGTGGTGAGTGGTCCGGGCGGGGTAGTCGGTCGGGTGGTTGAGGTTTCCCCAAGCACCAGTAAGGTTCTATTAATTACTGATTTGACTAGCCAAGTTGGTGCCAAGATTAGCCGTAGTCGAGCCATGGGGGTGGTGCGGGGGCAGTCGAATAATCAAGTCATCATTGAGTTCTTTGATAAGTTTCCCGACGCCAAGGTGGGGGATGTGGTAACTACGTCGTCCTATAGTCGGCTCTTTCCTAAGGATATTCCCATTGGTCGGATTGAGTCCCTGGACAATACTAGGGGCACCTCTCCTAAAGCCGTTATTCAACTGTCTTCCCCTCTGCCCATTTTAGAGTGGGCTGTGATTCAACCCTTCCAACCGTTGCAGTCCGTGGATGCTCCCCTACTCCCCAGCCCTGATAGGGCGCCAAAGCGCCAGAGCAGGTCATCATGACACTAGGGGTTGATAGTTCCCTACACTCCCAGGTATGGCGAGTCAGGTTCTTGAACATTCTGGTGACCGTTGCTTCTGCCTTGCTCTGCTTGATGCTCTTGCCGGGTAGAGGACCGGGTTTAGAACTGTTGGGCGTAGCCCCCCACTGGGTATTGATTTGGGTGGTCGCCTGGAGTGTGAAACGGACAGTCTGGGAAGGGGCGATCGCGGGTCTGGTCATGGGACTACTACAAGATAGTATCACCCACCCCTATCCAACCCATACCTTGGGTCTAATTCTGGTGGGTGTACTGACTGCCCAGTTGCAGAAGGAACGTTATCTGCAGGAGGACCTGGTGTCCATTGCCTTAATCGTCTTTGCCATGTCAGTGGTGAGTGAAACGGTACTGGCGTTACAGATTAGCCTCGATCAACTGTTTAACCCTGATTCACCCTACCCCTTGATGCCCAAAATCTGGCTTTATCATCAGCGAGTTGCCCTTAGTTCTGCTATTTTAAGTAGCCTGTGGGCCCCAGCTTTTTACTACCCACTCAACCGCTGGTGGAAAAGCTATAACAAATTTATGGCTAACCCCTAGTCGATGGTTGACACCTAAAACATCGATCGTCGACCCACGTCACTAAGGCATACCTTACAGCCCTCTTTGGCGTTTCAAACAACCTCCTAACAGAGTTTGCTGCTGTAATTGCTGAGCCACCGCCCACAGGTCCGGCATCATATGGGTAGGGCGAAAATCCTGCAAATAATTACTACTGCGAATGCCACAGGTAAGGGCCATGGTATCAATACCGAGAGCCTGCCCCGCCATAATATCTGCCTCAGTATCACCAACCATATAAGCCCCTTGCAGACCATAGCCCTGTTGTTGCTGGACAGCCATGGCCGCTTGTAGCCGTTCCACCTTATGGTTGGCCTGGTTAGTATAGGCCGCCCCTAGGTTGGACATCCCAAATAGGTCGCTCACGGCCCAATCTAGGTTTTCCTGGGCGAGAAACCCGCGAACCTGATCCGGACAGCGGAGGGTCACCACCACCACCCTGATGTGGCACTGTTGAAGCAGGGCAAGGGCCGCATGGGCGCGAGGTTGGATGCGATCGTAGACTAACAGACTAGGTTGATTAACGGTTCTACTGACCTGGTCAAGGAAAGTATCAATATGATGGCCCTCTAACCCCGACCAGTGAGCGATCTGACGATCAGGAATGCGATTTTGCTTAAAGGTCCAAAACTGAGACTTAGTCAATTGGCGGATGTAGATCGACTCATTTGACTCTATGGACTGGTTCTTGACCCACGTTAATCCTTGCTGATAGGTGGCATAGTAACGTTCTGAAACATCAACAATTGGACCGTCAAAGTCACAGAAAATTGTGGATGGAGTCATAGGTTCAAGCGATAGGTCCTTTTAAAATAAGGTAATGATTACCCAGTCAACCCGACAAAAGCGTTCTCTTGTCAATTAGCTCTTTACACTTCTTATAATTGGTCTACTATAGCAGCCTGATGGGAAAATGGCCACCGGTACCATAGCTTTGGTCAGCCCGCCAGGGGCGGCAGGTCACAGAGGAAAGAACGGTTGTGAAAAAACAGAACTGGTTGCCATGGGTGGTGATGGGGCTACTCTTGCTTGGCTTGACGGCGTGCCGGTTACCCCAAATAAAGGCTGAAGACCGGTTATTTTTACCGGTTACGGTGGATTTCTTGGATCAATATTCACTCGGCCAGCAGCCATTGGCTGATCCTGTCCTAGGGGGGCTCTCGGCCCTGGCCTATGATCGACAACGGGATCGATTTTACGCCCTCAGTGACGATCGGGGGCGCTTTGGTCCTAGTCGCTTCTATGAGCTGGCCATCCGCTGGCGACTCCAGCAGAATGGTCAACCGGGGTTTGATAGCGTCACCGTTGAGTCTGTAACCCCGTTGCGAGACCAGGAGGGAAACCCCTTTAGCCCAGGCTATCTCGATCCTGAAGGAATGGCCCTGGCTCCCAATAACCGTCTTTGGATTAGCAGCGAAGGAGATCCGTTACAAAACGCCCCTCCCTTAATTGGTGAGTTTAATCTGATCACGGGTCAATTACAGCGCACCTTGGCTATACCGGCTCGATTTTTACCAGGCGACACCGCCATCGGGCCAAGCGGTATTCGCAACAACCTGGGGTTTGAGGCCTTGACGACCACCGCCGGTTCGGGCCTAGCCACTGCCGGAGAACCATTTCGTCTGTTTACTGTAACTGAGTCGGCCCTGGCGCAAGATTACGACAATGACCCTAGTCGACCGCTTTACAGTCGTTTTCTTCATTACTTGGTGAGTCCAGATCAAACCACCCTGATCGCCGAACACGTTTACTCCATGGATTTAGAGCCCAGTGGGGCGATTGTGCATGGGGTCACTGCTTTGTTGACGATCGACCCGGGTGGCCACTTTTTAGCCTTAGAACGGGCTTACGGTCTGCGGGGATTTGCTGTCAAACTTTACCAGTGGGCCACCGGTGGGGCGACAGATACCTCCAGTTTGCCTGGTTTGGCAACCTCTATCCAGGACCTGAAGCCGATTGCCAAGCAATTGGTGGTTGACTTTAAAGATGCCCCCTGGGCCGTCGATAACCTGGAGGGAATGACCCTGGGGCCCCGCTTGCCGGATGGTACTCAGAGCTTGATTTTGGTTGCTGACAATAATTTTCAACCAGAGGTCAATAGCCAACTGATTTTGCTGCGATTACGGCTCTAGGGGACGGTGGTCGGGATCAAGACCAAGGCCACTAGTCCTTGATTTGCCATGGGCTGTACAGATATTTCTAAGCCAGGGGTTTACAGGGTCTCTAAACCTGGTAGATTGTCTTGGTATCAGCAACACGAATAATCCTTGATATGAAAGTCCTTGTCATTGGCGGTGATGGTTACTGCGGGTGGGCAACTGCTCTATATCTTTCCAATCGTGGCTACGAAGTTGGCATTCTCGATAGCTTAGTGCGGCGGCACTGGGATGCTCAGCTATTGATCGAAACTTTGACCCCGATCGCCCCGATTCAGGCTCGCTTACAACGCTGGAAAGATCTCACCGGAAAACACATTGATCTTTATATCGGGGACATTAATGACTATAGTTTTCTGGAGCAGTCGATGCTATCCTTCGGCCCAGAGGCCGTGGTGCACTTTGGAGAGCAGCGATCTGCCCCCTTCTCCATGATTGACCGGGAGCATGCCGTCCTCACCCAGGCCAATAATGTTCTGGGCAACCTCAACCTGCTCTACGCTCTGCGGGATCATTTCCCCGACTGCCACCTGGTAAAGCTGGGCACCATGGGGGAATACGGTACTCCCAACATCGACATCGAAGAGGGGTACATTACCATTGAGCACAATGGTCGTAAAGACACCCTGCCCTATCCTAAGCAACCTGGCTCCTTCTATCACCTTAGCAAGGTGCACGATTCCCACAATATTCACTTTGCCTGTAAGATTTGGGGGCTACGGGCCACCGATCTAAACCAGGGGGTGGTTTATGGGGTGCTGACGGAGGAAACCGGCATGGATGAACTGCTCATTAACCGCCTTGACTATGATGGGGTGTTTGGTACTGCCCTTAACCGCTTCTGCATTCAAGCGGCCGTCGGCCATCCCCTCACCGTATACGGTAAGGGAGGACAGACCCGAGCCTTCCTCGACATTCGTGACACGGTGCGCTGTGTTGAAATTGCCCTCGGCAACCCCGCCAATCACGGTGAATTTCGAGTCTTTAACCAGTTTACCGAAATGTTCAGTGTGGGTGACCTGGCTATGATGGTGAAGAAGGCCGGCACTACCATGGGGCTAAATGTCGAGGTTGACTATCTAGACAATCCTCGGGTAGAAGCGGAAGACCATTACTTTAACGCCAAAAACACTAATCTGTTAGATTTGGGTTTACAGCCTCACTATCTGTCAGATTCCTTGCTTGATAGCTTGCTCAACTTTGCCGTCAAATATCAAGGGCGGGTTGATCAAGCGCAAATCCTGCCTAAGGTGAAGTGGCGGCGTTCTTGAGTTGTTCTGAGGCAGGTGGGCGTAGCCACGATTGATCGCCCACCCCGTTCTGGCCAGAATTTCTGACCTATCCCCCGATATTCCTTACCTTTCCCTTCTCTATGCGCATTGCTCTCTTCACTGAGACCTTTTTGCCTAAGGTGGATGGCATTGTTACCCGACTCAAGCACACCGTCGATCACCTACAGCGTATGGGGGAGGAGGTGATGGTGGTGTCTCCTGAGGGGGGGCTACGGGAATATCGAGGGGCACAAATCTATGGCGTGTCAGGGTTTCCTCTGCCCCTCTATCCGGAGCTCAAGCTGGCCCTACCCCGGCCAGCAATTGGCGAGGCTCTGGAGGGGTTTCAGCCAGATATTATCCATGTGGTGAATCCAGCGGTGTTGGGGCTGGCGGGGATTTATTACAGTAAAACCATGGACATTCCCCTGGTGGCCTCCTACCATACCCACCTGCCCAAATACCTGGAGCACTATGGTCTGGGCATGCTGGAGGGGCTGATGTGGGAAATCATTAAGGCTATGCATAACCAGGCTCAGCTGAATCTTTGCACCTCTACGGCCATGGAACTGGAGCTGGCGCAGCATGGGGTAGAACACCTGGCGGTATGGCAGCGCGGCGTGGATACGGACCTGTTTCGGCCCGCTTTAGCTAGTCTGTCTATGCGCGATCGCCTTTCCCAGGGCCACCCCGAAGCTCCCCTGCTACTCTACATTGGTCGCCTTTCTGCTGAAAAGGAAATCGATCGCATTAAGCCCATCCTCGAAGCCATTCCGGAGGCGCGGTTAGCGCTGGTGGGGGATGGCCCTTATCGGGCCGAGTTGGAGACCCACTTTGCCCATACCTCCACCCACTTTGTGGGCTACTTGGCTGGGGAAGACTTAGCGGCCGCCTACGCCTCTGCTGACGCCTTTATTTTCCCCTCTCGCACTGAAACCTTGGGTTTAGTGCTGCTAGAGGCCATGGCGGCGGGTTGTCCAGTGGTGGCGGCCAATTCCGGGGGCATTCCCGACATTGTTACCGACGGGGTGAATGGCTTTCTCTTCGATCCCAGGGATGACATGGGGGCGATCAATGCCACTCGTCGTTTGATCGCGGCTGGTGAGGAGCGCGACGCCCTGCGCCAAAATGCCGTTGCCGAAGCCGAACGCTGGGGTTGGGCGGCCGCCACACGGCAGCTGCAGGGATTTTACCAGCAGATACTGGCCCAGCGATCGCTACCTATGGCGGCCTAGCCCCGCCCTATTGAGGGCTAGGGACGGCCGCCGGCCGCCCAACGTAGGGGGCACTAACAAACCCCAGCTCAAATAACTGTTGATAGGCCTTTTGACCCAACTCCCGAGTAGGTTGTTGACTGCCGAGAATTTCCATCAGCAGGGGGACCGCCAGGTCAGGTTGGTTTTTTGCTCGGTAAACCAGGGCTAATTGATAGGACACATCGTCCCGCAGTTGGGCGGCTTCTAGGGCCTGTTCACGATGGCTACGGTGAATAGTGGTGTCCACACCGACAAACATCTGGGCCAAGTCCTGGTAATAAACAGAGATCTGATTTAGGGTTTCCCGGGCGGTTTTCAGCTTCGCCTCGGCAGTGGCGTAGTCTTGCTTGCCGATCGCCGCCTCCGCCTCCGCCCGTAATTGGTTAGCCCCCTCCAGACTCAGGGAGGTGGAGGATAAATTGCCCGGTCGCACCGGGGTGGTTTGACTGGGAGACTGGGCCAGGCCACCGGGAGCATTCGCCCCACCGTAAGCCGTCAGCGTCAGTAGGGAAAGGGAAAGGAGGGCGAGCCGGGACACAGGAGAAGCAGGCTGAAGAACTGAACCCATGACAAGAATTATCACCTACTAAGGAACCTGGGCAAAACACTTAAAAATCCTGGGTTATCTTATCATTTCGCTATGCCGCACTCCTAACTAACTATGACGTTTTCTCAACTGGTCGCCACTGACCCTGTCGAACCCCCCCCCGGTGGTTCAGAGTGGTGGGGCGCGATCATCCAGCGAGGGGGAGAGGAATTGCCAGTGGTGAAGCTCCCGGATCGCTTCACCACCCGCCTCAGACATCCGACCGACCTAGCCGCCCTGCGGGATCACCTGCAGCCCCTGGCAGTCCGGGCGGTGGGCGGCGGGCAGTTGGTGGAGTGGCAGGTCAACCCAGCCGACCTGGAGGATTGCCTGGCCCGGGCCCGACAACATCCAGCGGTGCAATTTGCCAGCCATGGCTATCGCCTTCACAGCAGCCCCCACACCTGGATTTATCTCACCGCCGAGGTGACCGTGCAGTTTAGCCCAGCCACCAGCCCGGCCAGCATGGCGGCCATTCTCACCCCCCTGGGTCTAGCCATCGATCACCCCCTGGTGGGCATTCCCGCCACCGTGGTGGCCGTGGTCACCGGTAGGGCCCAGGAAAATCCCCTGAAATTGGCCAACCGTCTGATCCGACAGCCCGAGGTGCTGGCGGCGGAGCCCAACCTGGTGGTGGAAATCAGCCAACTCTACCGCCCCCGGGACGATCGCTATGGCCAGCAATGGCACCTGTTTCACCAGGGAGGGACCAACCTCAAGCCCAACTCCCACATTAATGCGGAGGCCGCCTGGGATATTACCCGGGGTAGTCGATCGGTGGTGATCGCCATTGCCGACGATGGCTTCGACTTGAACCATCCAGACCTGCAGGGC
>CAYVMR010000022.1:0-19813 GCA_964452545.1 uncultured bacterium | reverse complement strand
AATGACTGAATTCCATCGAAAAAATGCCCCGACCCTGCGTTTTAGAGCGGATGTCGGTAGCATAACCAAACATCTCAGCTAGGGGGACATTGGCGGTCACCTTTGCAACACTTGCCTCTGTTCCCATGCCCTCAATCTGACCACGTCGGGAGTTTAAATCTCCCATGACATCACCCAGAAAGTCTTCCGGAACTTCAACCTCGACCTTCATAATGGGCTCAAGAAGGACGGGAGATGCCTTCAGGACGGCTTCTTTCATCGCCATAGACCCGGCAATCTTAAAGGCCATTTCCGAAGAATCTACCTCATGGTAAGAGCCGTCGGTCAAGGTAACCTTTAAATCAATCACAGGGTACCCAGCTAGGATACCAGATTCGCAGGCTTCTTTCATGCCCTGTTGAGCAGAAGGAATATATTCTTTGGGAATCGTCCCTCCTACAATTTTAGACACAAATTCAAAACCTGATCCGGCGGCGGTGGGTTCTACCTCTACAACCACGTGTCCATACTGACCTTTCCCCCCACTCTGGCGGATAAATCGACCTTCGGCTACGGTGGCTTGCCGAATGGTTTCCCGGTAGGCCACTTGAGGAGCACCAATGTTAGCTTCCACTTTAAACTCCCGTAGCATGCGGTCTACCAGGATATCGAGGTGGAGTTCTCCCATGCCGGCAATCACGGTTTGATTGGTTTCAGGATCGATGCTGACCTTAAAGGTCGGGTCTTCCTCTGAGAGGGACTGCAGGGCTTTGCCCAGCTTGTCCATGTCCTGCTTAGTTTTAGGTTCCACCGCCACCGAAATAACCGGTTCGGGGACAAAGAGAGACTCTAGGACGATGGGATGTTGGGGATCGCAGATGGTGTCTCCGGTAAAGGTGTCCTTCAGGCCAATCACGGCCCCCAGGTCTCCAGCTCGCAGTTCATCAACCTCAATGCGATCATCGGCTTTGAGAACGATCAATCGGGAAATGCGTTCCTTTTTATCTTTAGTGGCGTTATAAATATAGCTACCTTTCTTGAGTACTCCAGAATAGATCCGCACAAAGGTGAGGCGACCGTAGGGATCCGCCATGATCTTGAAGGCCAGGGCCGACAGGGGAACCTGATCACTGGCCTGACGTTCTGCCACTTCACCACTGGCCAAGTGACCCTGAATGGCAGGGACATCAATGGGAGCGGGAAGGTAATCGACTACGGCATCAAGCAGGAGTTGTACGCCCCGATTTTTAAAGGCAGAGCCACATAGTACTGGAACCAGGGTGCCGGCCACGGTCCCCTGGCGTAGGGCTCGGATGATGTCAGCGGTGGAAATCGACTCCCCCTCCAGGTATTTTTCCATGAGGGTGTCGTCAATATCGGCGATCGCTTCCAGCAATTTAGTGCGGTACTCATCCACCACCTCGGCCATAACAGGGGGAATATCGGCATCTTCAATGTTTTCCCCCAGATCGTCGTGGTAGATACGAGCCCGCAGGCTAACCAAATCCACCACTCCCTTAAAGTCTGCCTCTGCTCCGATCGGCAGCTGGATGGCCACCGCATTAGCTCCCAAGCGCTCTCGGAGTTGTTTATAAACCTTAAAGAAATTGGCCCCAGTCCGATCCATTTTGTTAACAAAGGCGATGCGCGGCACATGGTAACGATTAGCTTGTCGCCATACCGTTTCAGACTGGGGTTGCACCCCCCCCACCGAGCAAAAAACGGCGATAACACCGTCTAACACCCGCATCGAACGCTCCACCTCAATGGTGAAATCAACGTGGCCCGGGGTATCAATAATATTGATTTGATGATCACGCCAACTGGTACTGATGGCGGCGGCGGTAATGGTGATTCCCCGCTCCCGCTCCTGTTCCATCCAGTCAGTGACGGCTGTACCTTCATGGACCTCGCCAATTTTGTGAACGAGGCCAGAGTAGTACAGAATCCGTTCTGTCGTGGTAGTTTTGCCCGCATCAATGTGGGCAGCAATACCAATGTTTCTGACCTGTTCCAGGGGAATTGTTCGAACCATCGTGACCTCCTGATTACCCCCTAACCACTCGACCCTGGTTAAAGGGGGTTGTAACGCTGTCAACCTAGGAGTAACGCCTAGGCTTAAGAAAGTTCTTTCAACACCGGGCGGGGCCCCTTGTCTAGGGAGTGAGCAGTTTAGGTGACGAGCGCCAGCCAGGGGCGGTATCAATACCGATAGTGAGCGAAGGCCTTATTGGCTTCGGCCATGCGGTGGGTTTCCTCCCGCTTACGGACGGCGCCTCCGGTCTCATTAGCGGCATCCATTAGTTCGTTAGCCAGCTTAATCGCCATAGACTTACCCGCCCGTTGCCGGGCAAATTGAGTGAGCCACCGCAGGGAAAGGGCTACACCGCGATCGCTGCGGACCTCCATGGGCACCTGATAGGTGGCGCCACCCACCCGACGAGCCTTAACCTCCACTAATGGGGTGGTATTCCGTACGGCCCGCTCAAATACATCGAGGGGGTCACCGCCGCTACGCTCCTTAATCAAGGCAAAGGCGTCGTAGACCAGGCGATTGGCGAGGGAACGCTTGCCGCTGGTCATCAGTCGACGGCTCATCATGGTAATCAGACGACTGTTATAAACCGAGTCGGGAGGGATGGGGCGCTTTTGAATAACGGTACGACGAGACATAATCAAGCTTCCACAAACAACTAAAGGCGGCTAAAGACTTAAGGCTGAAAACGAATGGACGGGTTGAGGGGTTGAATCAGGGCCCTAGCCAACTCACCCTATTGCTTAGGTCGTTTCGCCCCGTACTTAGATCGCCCCTGCCGACGATCCTTAACTCCAGCGGTGTCAAGGGTGCCACGGATAATGTGATAGCGTACCCCAGGTAAGTCCTTCACCCGACCGCCCCGAATCATCACCACAGAGTGCTCCTGTAGGTTATGACCAATCCCAGGAATATAGGCGGTAACCTCAAAACCAGAGGTTAAACGGACCCGAGCCACCTTACGTAGAGCTGAGTTAGGCTTCTTGGGGGTAGTGGTATAAACCCGGGTACACACCCCCCGTCGCTGGGGGCAGCTCTTAAGCGCCGGAGACTTGGTCTTTTTCTCAATTTTTTGGCGCTCACTCCGGATGAGTTGTTGAATCGTGGGCATATTAAGCGGCTCTAGACGCGGGTGGATAGGCAGTGACTTAAACTTTTCACAAGGTACGATTCTATCACCGCTCAAGACCCTACGTCAAACAAAACCCTCCGGGTAGAGCCGTAGCTATCTGAAAGCAGGCGCAGTCGAGCTAGGGCGCCTAACCAGGCTATTCTAAAGTGTTCTGGCCAAGGCTATAACATTATGCTGCTGGCAGGAAACGGCCCTTCTACCCTAACCGATGCTAGTCGGCTAAAATATAGATGCCGAATTACTCGCCGGGTGGATTGAGATAGACCAGCATGCTGGTCACTGTCAGGTCTAAAACCGCCAGGTTAGGATCATCGCTAGGGAATAGGCGATCGCCCATGACCGCCTGATAGGCTCGAGGGTGCTGGGCAATGGCGGCGTTGGAGGCCGTTAGGCGCAGGATTAACTGACCGTAGTAGGACTCTAGACGGCTACCCTGGAGGGAGACGCTGCCACCGTAATCCCATTCAAACCCATAAACTTGAAATTGACCCAGCACCTGTTGCAGGTCTCCATAGGCCATACCCAGGGCAATGCCCTCGGGAGTTTTCCAGGCGGCGCCAAAATCCTTGGCCAGCAGGGGGCGACGACGTTGTTGATCAAGCCAAACGATGGTGAATTGCTGATCGGTGCCCGGGTTGACAATGGTGCCAGGCTCAGTAAAGCCTTCGCCAACCGGCACCCAGGCATCCTGAAGGACGGCTTCGCCGAAGAGTTGAGCCAGCTGAGACCGAGTGGTGGTGGCGGTGACGGGGCCGACCCGCTGTCCTGGAACCAGACTGTGGTCCTTCGTCCCTGGCAACTCGGCGACGAGGGTCAACCCTGACCCAAAACGGTGGTCTGGAGTCAAGGCCCTAGGTAGACCAGCAGGGGTGATGTCTATCCCCAGCCCCAAGGTCGTTAAGACTAGTAGTGACGTGGCAATCGGTGACATAGGGGCAATGGTGAGAGGTAAACCGCAAACAAATATCCTTCGATTCTATAGTGATTTAGGCCTGCTGGAGGAGGGCCGTTGCCAGGAAAGGGGATTAGCGGATTTCAGCAGATTCCTTTATCTTGGTAGAGGGATAGCCGTAGCTCCGTGAAATGGGGAAAGGCCTTCTAAAACGCCTATCCACCGTTTGCTTTGATCGACTAATGGTGTCCTAACTATTCTGGGCAAAGCTAGGTTCACCAACTTTAGGATGATCAGGATTAGCCTAGGGTTACCCCTTTAGAGATCCCTAATGTCTTCTTGCCGTATTTGCCATGATTTCGCTGTTACCCCAAGGGATGGCCTCAGCGCCCACCATGGCGCCGGAACAAACTATCCAAACGACGCGACGCCCCTACCCTAACTACAAAATTATTGTTCTTAACGATGATTTCAATACTTTCCAGCATGTAGCGGAATGTTTAATGAAGTATATTCCTGGCATGGTTAGCGATCGTGCTTGGGACTTAACCCATCAAATTCATAACCAAGGACAGGCCATTGTTTGGACAGGTCCCCTGGAGCAGGCGGAGTTATACCATAGCCAACTTACCCGGGCTGGCTTGACGATGGCCCCCCTTGAACAGGCATAATCCAAACCAGATGATTAAGACTTCTTTATAAATAAACAGACGATTTCTATGACGCAAACTTCCGATAGCCGCCTGGTTTGGAACCACTCTACCCATTTACCTGGTCTGATTCCGATTTTAGAAAGGCTGCTGGAGCAACCCGGCATTGGTACGGTTACCCCTGGGGTGATTGCCAACGTGCGGGCCCACTCTCCGCAAATGCGGGTGAAGGTATCGGTACCGATTCGGGGTGGTTTTAAATTGATTGCCCGTAAGGGGAAAACGGTGCAGGAGGTTTTTGTCCTAACCGAACTTTCTAAAGCTGGTCTAGAAGCCGCTCTGGCCCAGGCCATTGAGGCCAGCTAGGGACGAGCCATCAGCGTGGTGCACCAGGAAGGCCAGGCTAGATTTAATCCAGGGGCTGCCTTTTATCGAGCCGAAAGTGCCATCGCCCGAGATCTGGCCATTCTCTGTGCCCGCCTTTACCGTCAAAGCCGAGGTCAGTTGCGGGTGCTAGACACCATGACGGGTTCTGGGGTTCGGCCTCTGCGTTATGTCCTTGAGGCCCAGGCCGACTGGGTTTGGGCCAACGAGGGCAACATTGATCTGGCGGCCACCCTGAGGGCTAACCTGGCGGTTTTGCCCCCCCATCGCTACCGACTGACCCATGAGAATAGCCAGCGGCTTTGCCTCGGCTGTTATCAGAATCGCGACTTCTACGACCTGGTGGATATTGACAACTTTGGCAACCCAGCTACCCACATTGACACCGGGCTAGGGGCGACCCGCCTGGGGGGACTGTTGTATTTGACCAACACCGACGGCCGATCCACCAGTGGCCATGATCCCCAAGCTAGCCTGCGCATTTACCCCGCCTATGCCCGTTGGCATCCAGCGGTGCACGAGCAGGGGCTGCGTCTGTTGCTGGGCCGGGCTGCCCAGACCGCGGCCAGCCGCGGTCTGGGCATAGAACCCCGGTTTAGTTTGTTTACTGGTCAGGTGCACCGGGTGATGGTCCGCCTGGTGCCCCAGGTCACCCTGGATGAGACAACCTACGGGTTTATCGCCTATTGCCATGGTTGTGGCCACCTGCAAATCCTCACTTGGCCCCAGCTGGGTCGGGTGTCCTGCCCCTGCCAGCTGAAGGGTGGCGAGGCTAGGATGGTGGTGAGCGGCCCGCTTTGGATTGGACCACTCCATGACGTTAACCAACTGCTGGCCATGGCTACCCTCGCCCAGGAGTGGGGATGGTGGGTCCAGGCTGGCCTGTTGGCGCTGATGGCGGCTGAGGCCAATTTACCGCCCTATTACTATCCCCTAGGGGAGATCGGCCGACGGGGTCGGATGGATATTCCCAATCGAGACCGCCTGGTGGGGGCTTTACAGTCCGCTGGCTATCAGGCGACTCGGCCCCACATGGAGGCTCAGGCGGTGAAAACCACCGCTAGTTTCAGCCACTGTGTTGCGATCGCCCGGCAATTGAGCGGTGGTTGATGGCTAGGTCTAGTCCTGCCTAGGCCGATAACAGGCTACGCAGCATCCAAGCGGTTTTTTCATGCACCTGCATGCGTTGGGTGAGCAGATCGGCGGTGGGCTCATCATTGGCCTTGTCGACGATGGGAAATACTGAACGGGCAGTGCGCACCACCGCCTCCTGACCGGCCACCAGTTGGCGGATCATGTCTTCGGCACTAGGCACCCCATCGGCCTCGGCGATCGAAGACAGTTCAGCGAAGGCTTGGTAGCTGCCAGGGGCAGGGAAGCCCAAGGCTCGGATGCGCTCCGCAATTAAATCCACCGCCAGGGCGAGCTCGTTATATTGGGCTTCAAACATCAGGTGTAGGGTCTGGAACATGGGACCAGTCACATTCCAGTGGAAATTATGGGTTTTCAGGTAAAGCGTATAGGTGTCGGCCAGTAATTTTGATAGACCGGCGGCAATATCGTGGCGATCCGCTTCACTAATGCCAATGTCGATGGACATAGGGGCTATTTCCGCGGCTGTTTTTTTAGCCATAGAATCTCCTCGTGGGTATGACGATAGAAAACTGGTCTGGTCTCAGGGGATCTAGCAATCTCTGCCCTGGGAATTACCGATCAGGTAGAGCCCCACCGGGCTGGCTCTGATTAAGCCTAGGCCAGGATCGGTGACCGGCTTTAAAGCCTCAGGCTGGCTTGCAGTTTTACCCTACATCAGACGGGGCTTAATGAGAAACATTTTCACTAATTCTTTTATTCTAGCCCTTCATGGCAGCAATGACAATGGCCGAGCTCGCCTCACCCTCAGCCCCCTAATCGGTAAAACCGCTTTGATCTGGTCGGTCAGATGGCTGGAGGCTCAGCCCTAGCCGGTTGAGGAGGAGTTGTTGCGCGATTTCCATTTGGCCGTAGGTAAAGCCGTAGGGCAGGGTAGGGGGTAGGCGATCGCTCAGTTCTGCTAAGACATAGGGGCTGCCATAGATCACCACCCCCCGCAGCAGGGTAGCGGCTAGCAACTGATCGATCCAGCTGAACAGCAACGCTCCCGCAGCCGCTGAGCCCCGGAAAGGGTTACCCCGAATAAAAGCTTGTACCAACGTAGGGCGTAACCGATCCCCTTGGGGCCACTGCTGACAACCCCGCTGATCGATCAGACGCAAGCCATAATGACCCTGGGCAGGGAGACTGACCGCGGGGCAGGTGGGATGGAGGTGGGGACAGGCCAGCACATCATCCACCAAAATCAGATTATCGCCGGGGATAGCGGCGGAGCAATGGGAAACCGCCCCCCGTTGAACCATGGAGGCGTTGAGCATGGCGGTGGCTACCGCTTGGGCCTGGGGCTGGGCCACCTGATCCATAAGCAGCGCCGGCGGAGGCCGTTGTTCCCAAGCATGACTGGAGCCCATGGCGGCTGACAGGGGGAAAGCCACCCGTTGCTTGGCCCGCCAGATGCGTTCCAGGGATCTAACGATCCGCTCCTGGGCTAACCGGCCAGTTTTAACAGCGTCTACCACCGCCAGGATACACCCCTCAGGATCGGAGGGCATCAGCAGGATGTCGGCTCCTGCCTCTACCGCTAGCACCGCCGCTTCATCAGGACCATAGCCCTGGCTAATCGCCCCCATCACCAGGGCATCGGTGACAATCAGGCCGGCAAAGCCCAATTGTTGGCGCAGCAGGCCGGTCAGGATAGGGAACGAGAGAGTGGCGGGGTAGCTGGGGTCGAGGGCCGGGATCTGGAGGTGAGCGGTCATCACCGCGTCTACTCCGATGGCAATAGCCGCCTCAAAGGGGGGCAACTCCACCTGTCGCAGCCGCTCCAGGGAGTGAGGCAGGTGGGGCAACTGCAGGTGGGAGTCGACGCTGGTGTCACCGTGGCCAGGAAAGTGCTTAGCGGTGGTCAACACGGCCTCAGCCCCAGCCCCCCGTACAAAAGCAGCAGCCAGATTACTGACCAGGGTAGGGGTGGCCCCGAAGGCCCGCACGTTAATAACCGGGTTATGCGGATTATTGTTCACGTCCACCACCGGTGCCAGTAGCCAGTTGAGGCCAATGGCCCGGGCTTCCATGGCAGTCACCCTACCCATGGCCTCTGCATAGCGGCAGGCCGCTGGGTAGTCATGCTCGGCAATGGTGGCCAAGGCCATAGGGGGAGGAAACTGGGTGGCCCCGCCAAATCGTTGGCCCACGCCCTCCTCAATATCCGCCGCTAACAGCAGGGGAAGGTTGGCCTGTTCCTGAAGGGTTTGGGTTTTAAGCCCCACCTCCGCCGCACTACCCCCCAGTAGGATTACCCCCCCCACTCCCAGATCCTGAAGGTAGTGGCTGAGGGTAGCCTGGTTAGCCTCCCAGGCAGGATAGCGAATCTGCTGATCAAACAAGTGGCCAGAGGCACGTACCACGACCATTTGGGCTACCTGGGCCGCCAAAGGAAGCTGGTCGATAGCGGGTAAGGCCGATGTCACTACGGCGCCTCAGTTCTGATGATCTAGACTGAGGGGCTTGGTGCCCGTCGAGTCTAGGGGCTCGGCCGACCCTTCCTCCAGCGGCCTGGCTTGCCGTTCCTGGCTCAGTTGATTGATCAAGGACAGCACTCGTGTCCCCCGCTCCATCGATCGATCCTCCCTAAATAGGATCTCTGGGGTACGGCGGAGTTGTAAACGTTGACCCAGTTCACTGCGAACAAAACCGGTGGCGGCTTTCAACCCTGCCATGGTTTCCACCTTGTCAGCATCGCTACCGTAGATGCTGACAAAAATCTTGGCATGCTGCAAATCCCCCGATACCTCGACGTCGGTGACACTGACCATACCGGATCCAACCCGATCATCTTTGATGCCGCTCATCAGCATCTGACTGACCTCCCGTTTAATCAGGGAAGCCACCCGCTCTACCCGGCGACTATTGGCCATGGTGATTAACTCCTAGGTGTTGATATCTAGGCTGGCTGCCTAGGTGTTGAGCGTTTCTAGCCATTTCCCAAACCCAACATGGCTCGCAGGGTAAAGGTGAGGAAGAGAAACCCAGCTACCGTCGCTCCCCCCAGGGCAAGGGCGGTGGTGGGACGTTTTAGCATGGGCAAGAGAGGCTGCAGGGCGTTGTATAAAATCCCCAGGGTAAAGGAGATGAGGTAACGGGGATAACGGGCAACATTTTCAAAAAAGTCCTTCATGGCAGCCTGTCCAGGGAAACTAAAGATTTATTTAGTTTAGATTACTCCCCTAGGGTAATCCATCCCCCTACCCAACTGGCGGTGATTCGAGGTTTTCCGCTCTTTAGATGGTTTATTCGGGTCAATTATTACGATCCATTAAAGTTTATGGGGATGACGGTTAAGAGCTGAAAACTCTAGCTATAGACTGGTCATGATTAGGAAATTTTTACTCTATAGACCGTCTTGGCAGTTCCTTGAGGCAGGCCTTAAAGAATTGCCAAGCACCCTAGTGACCCGCATTGGAGTTTTGATTCAATGTCCCATTCTGTCAAAATCTACAATACCTGTATTGGCTGCACCCAGTGTGTTCGAGCTTGCCCCGATGATGTCCTGGAGATGGTTCCCTGGGACGGTTGTAAGGCTGAACAAATTGCCTCTGCTCCCCGAACCGAAGACTGTGTAGGTTGCAAACGTTGTGAAACCGCTTGCCCCACCGACTTCCTCAGCATTCGAGTCTATCTGGGTGGTGAAACAACCCGCAGCATGGGCTTGGCCTACTAGGGTTAATCCCCCTAAATGACTTTCCCATCAATTATTTTGAGTCACCGCTGACTAAAGTCAGCGGTGACTCGGTTAATTAATATATAGGTCCAGCCTGACCCGTAGGATAATCAACCAGGATAGACAGGAACAGGGTAATACAGACTTGCACTACCCCATCCCAGTTATCCGTTCATCAGTAGGCGCCGCAACAGCCCAGATTAGAGCTGACTCAAAAGGCGCTGTACAATCTGCATGCCCGTCACCGCTTGCCAGCCAAACAGACCAACCAGAACTACATTGAGACTGATATGGGTAAGGCGAGCCACTTCATTGCCGCGCTGCATCAGGGGGACAAGGGCTGCCGAGAGGGCGACTAACCCAGTCATGCCCAGACCCACTAAGAGGTGAGGGCCAACAAAGAGTTTGCCATTGTTAATATAGGTGACCGCCATACCGCCGATACTGCCCAACACCATTAGGGCTAACAGGAGAGAGCCTATTTGATGATGACGTAGGGCAAACTTACCCTTGATCAGGGTTGAGCGGGTTTCAGCATCGGCTAAACGGGTCTTACGAGCCTGTACCCCCAGATAGAGAGCATAGAGGGTGGCGGCCAGCAAGAGCCACATCAAGATGGGATGCAGGAAATTAAGCCAGGGTTTAAAGGCATCTAAGGCCATGACGTTCAGTGTCCTAAGCCTGCACCGCGAAGAAACTCAAGTGATAAATGGAGGTGTTCCAAGGGTGGGATTGCACCTCCTTTAGCAGGACTTTCCCCTGCCAGGGCAGATCGGGAATCTCTAAATCAATGGGTGTGCTGTTAACGGTGACCCGACGCAGCAAAAACTCCGCTGCCTTTTGATCCACAGTCAGGGATACCGACTCGGTGCCATTGTGACCATAGAGGACCGCCGGTAGCAACCCCTGACGCCGTAGGGCGTTGGGTTTAGCCTTTGGATCCCGAGACTTACATGCAAGTGTTAATTCCATAACCAACTCTCCCCCGTAGGTATATTCAACGTCAAACAACTCTTCCCTAACCCTTTGCCTAGGCAACTTGGGCTTCCCCATTTTCATGGAGCAGCGCTCGCTTGGGACCATGGATGGGATCTTCCACAATGATGGTTTGATCACGGCTGGCTCCCAGGGAAACAATAGCGATGGGGACCTCCATGAGTTCTGCTAGGAATTTAAGGTAGTCAAGGGCTGCCTTGGGTAAGTCACTCAGCGATCGGCAGTGATCGGTGGGTGACTTCCAGCCTGGTAGGGTTCTGTAGATGGGGCGACAGCGGGCAAAGGCATAGGCACTGCCCGGCAATTCTTCGCAACGACTACCATCTAGATCGTAGGCGACGCAAACTTGAATTTCATCGACATCGTCCAGCACATCAAGCTTGGTAATGGCTAGGCAATCCAGGCCATTGATGCGAACCGCATAACGGCCAATCACCCCATCAAACCAACCACAGCGTCGGCGACGACCGGTGGTAGTACCAAATTCGGCTCCGCGGGTACAGAGTTGGTCGCCGACGCCACAGGTTAGCTCCGTGGGGAAGGGTCCTTCTCCTACCCGAGTGGTATAGGCCTTGGCGACTCCGATGACTCGATCAATGACGGTTGGGCCAATACCAGTGCCAATACAGGCCCCCCCTGCCACCGGGTTGGAAGAGGTGACGTAGGGGTAGGTACCGTGATCTAGATCAAGGAGGGTGCCTTGAGCCCCCTCAAAGAGTACGTTCTTGCGGTGTTGAATGGCCCGATAGACGTGTAGTGAGCTATCAATGACGTGGGGGCGAAGCCGCTCAGCATACTGCCGATATTCATCAATTACTGCCGCTGGATCGAGGGGCCTGATGTCGTAGAGTTTCTCTAGAATGCCGTTTTTATATTCGATGACCCACTTAATTTGATCAGTTAGATTAGCGTGATCCAGCAGATCAACCATTCGTAGCCCAATGCGTTCCGACTTGTCGGCATAAGTGGGGCCAATACCCCGCTTGGTGGTGCCAATTTTTTGACTGCCGCGCTGTTCTTCAGCGGCCTGATCAATCAGCCGATGGTAGGGCATGGTAACGTGGGCAGCACTGGAAATAAACAGGTTTTTAGAGGAGATTCCCAGCTCGTTGAGTTTGTCCAGTTCCTTAATCAGGGCAGCAGGGTCAATCACTGTGCCACTGCCGATGACGCACTCAGTGTCGGGGTAGAGGATGCCGGAGGGAATCAGATGAAGTTTAAAGGTTCTGTCTTTAACCACCACCGTATGACCAGCGTTGACGCCGCCCTGGTAGCGCACTACCAGATCCGCTGAACGGCTCAGCAGGTCGGTTATCTTGCCCTTTCCTTCGTCGCCCCACTGGGCTCCAATGACTACAACGTTTGCCAAGGGAATCTAAACTCTCGAGTTCACACAAATTTCGATTATCCCTAAGGAGTTGCTTCTGTGTCAACTGTTTGGATCTAGGGATCAGCCATGGGGGTTACCCGTCTATAGCCATTGGAAACGGTCGATCACTCAGCCTAATTTCGTAGAGGGCTGAATAGGTTGTGGGTTTGCCCTTCCCCTTGGGCTTGCTAAGGCCCAGGGGGAAGGCAATCAGTTAGGAGGTGGTTGATGGATAGAGGGGCAGCCTGGTGGAGTGGCGGAGCCTATTGCCTGGGGCTATTGATAGTGAGTCTGGCGGTTCGCCATGGTGGACTAGCGGTGGGGTTGGCAGTTGCTCTGACGGCGTTGCTGATGGCCCTAGGGGCGGTCTTGGCGGCCCTCAGCCTACCCCAGCGTTGGCCTGCCGGCCCAGGTGTGCGTCTTTGGTTAGTGGCCGGGGCGATCGCGATCCTGGCAGTTGGCAACTACGGCTGGCGCTATCCTACCCCCTCGGCCCAGGACATCAGTCATCAACTCACCCACCCCGAGGCGGCGGTAGGGCAAGAGGTTTGGGGCCGGGTGGAGACCATGCCACGGTTGAATCGCAATGGCAAGGGGCAAATCTGGCTGCATTCCCAGCTAGCCCGTCCCTTGGATGGCCAGGGGGTCCCCCTGGGCCCACCCCAACCGGTGCGGGGAAAACTTTACGTGACTCTGCCGGCGGCGGCGATCGCCGATCTTTACCCCGGCCAGACCCTGAAGATCCAGGGCCGACTCTATGCCCCTAGTCCACCTAAAAACCCCTACGCCTTTAACTTTCCCCAATACCTGGCCAGCCAGGGTTGCTATGCTGGCCTCAGCGCCCAACGGGTACAGCTGTCCGCCGATGGCCCCAAGTGGGGGCTCTGGCGGCTCCGCCAACGGATTGCCCAGGCCCACGCCACCGGACTCGGGGAACGGGCTGGCGCTCTAGTCAGCGCCATGGCCCTGGACCGCCGGTCGGTCAATGTGCCCTATGATCTCCAGGATAGTTTTATTCAGGCGGGGCTGGCTCACACCCTAGCGGCCTCTGGCTTCCATGTCTCCCTTCTCTTGGGGGTAGTGTTAGGGATCATGGGTCATCCGGCGATCACCAAACGTTGCCCCCAGCCGGGCTGGGCTAAGTTAGGGGTGGGGAGCATGAGCCTGGGACTCTACGTGCTGATGACGGGGGGGCAACCCAGTATTATGCGGGCAGCGGTGATGGGCTTAGGGGCGTTGGTAGGCCTTGCCCTGGAGCGTCAGGTTAGGCCCCTGGGCAGCCTACTCCTGGCGGTTACTCTCTTATTGATATGGCAGCCCGGCTGGATTGAGGACATTGGCTTCCGGCTCAGTGTGATGGCGACCCTGGGCTTAATGCTGGGGGTTGGCCCCCTGACCCGCTGGTTACACTGGCTGCCGCCTACCGTGGCCACGGCGATCGCTGTCCCCCTAGCCGCCTATTTTTGGACCCTTCCCCTTTCCCTGTTTCACTTTAATACCCTCACCACCTATAGCCTGCTGCTCAACATGACGGTGACCCCCCTGATCACCATCACCAGTTTGGGTGGCATCTTGAGCGGCCTGGTGGCGCTGCTATCGCCCGACTGGGGGGCGATGCTGGCCTGGTTATTGTGGCTACCCATCCACCTATTAATCGCCTTAGTCGAGTGGGAAACCCGTCTGCCCGGTAGTGCCCTGGCCACTGGGCAGATTAGCCTGGTCCAGTTGCTCGGTCTCTACAGCCTTTACGGTATTGGTTGTCAGTCCTGGAGTCGTCGTCACCGGGCAATTCTTGCGTTGGCGATGGTGCTGGTGGCCCTGGGACCATTGTGGTATCGCAGCGCCACCCTCACCCAGATAACGGTGTTGGCCGCAGCCAACGACCCAGTGCTGGTCTTGCAAGACCGGCAGTCTAGTCTGCTGATTAACAGTGGCACCGATCGCACCGGTTTCTACACCGTTCTTCCCTTTCTACGGCAAGCCGGAATTAACCGCCTGGACTACGGCATTATGGCTGGCCACAGCGATCTGGAGAACTGGCGCACCATTACCCAGAAAACCCCCGTAGACCGAATATATCAGGTGGGCACCGGGGCAGCCAAAGGTCTGCCGGGGCAGCGCCTACCCCTGCACCAGCCCCAACCCCTGGGGCGACAACAGGTCACGGCCCTGGCCAGCCCGTCTACAGCTCTGCAGTTCACGTTCTGGGCAAACCATTCCTGGTTGCTGCTAAGCGGTTTGAACCCAACCCAGCAGGAGCAGCTCCTCACCACCCCCACCACCCTGGCTAGCGAGGTACTGTGGTGGGATGGTTCGCCCTTGTCCCCAACCTTCCTGGCCGCGGTACAACCACGGGTCGCCATTGCCGCCACCCGTCAGCTTTCTGTCAAACTTGAGCAAACCCTTAGGGAAAGGGGGGTTCAGGTGTTTTGGCCAGAGCGAGACGGGGCCATCAGCTGGCATCCTCACCAGGGCTACCGAGCCTACCTGGCCCACCGGTTCGCCGCTAGCGAGACCCTGGACTAGGGCTCCCCTATACCAGCCACGAAATCAGCTGGGTCCTGGGCAACCCAGCCCATGGCAGAATTTAACCGCACCTCAAAATAAAGAAAAGAGGGTTGGTCAGGTTGGCTAGGGGCCACCAAGGCCAGGCGATCGCCCTGGCGTAAGCGTTGCCCCGTCCTAACCATCAGATTAGCCACATTGGCATAGCGAGTTTGCAGCCCCTGGGCATGGTTGACCACCACCAACGGCCCGTAGTTCGGGTCCGTCCCGGCAAAGGCAACGGTGCCATCGGCGACCGACAGCACAGGAGTGCCCGGCGTGCTAGCCAAGGTCACCCCCGTGTTAAACACCACCTTGTTCTGGGTCGCATCCGGTTGCCAGCCATAGGCCCGCAGGATGGGGGCGGGGGCAGGCAAGGGATAGCCCCCCAGGGGACGGCGACGGGGTGGCGGGCTGGGGTTGGCGGCCACCCCCGGAAACCAATTCACCCCGGGCACAAAAATGGTAGTCGGCACGGTGCTAACGCAGCCATTCGCCTCAAACAGCAGATCGGCTCCAGTCCTATAAATCTCTGCCACCTGCGCCCAGGTCTGGCCGGCCCTAACCTGCACCTGAATACCGTTGTAGGGAGGAATCAGCAATTCCTGGCCAACCCGGATAGCGGCCGATTGCAGACTGGGATTAAACCCAATGATAGTGCCCGCCATCAAGTTATAGACTTCGGCAATGGTGGCAAGGGTCTCCCCTGCCACCACCCGATGCCGAATTAACCGGGACAATACCGGGGCTGGACAGGGGGAGGCTAGGGGTTCCGCGGCCTGAACCCTACCCCCCACCTGCCACCCTGGGGTGATCCACCCCAGCAGGGTGATCAGCAATGTCAGTCTGGTTATGCCTAGCTGAGTCATCTATGCCTACGTTCTCCGACCCGATCAAAGGCTTGGGCGAGCGGCTCCATCATTTCCATCATAGACAATCATCCGCCCCCATCCCTAGGGCCCCCCTTCTACCTGGCTTGAAAGTATCTCAGAATGCCGGCAGCAATGGCCTGGGCCATCCTCTCTTGCCAGGCCGGATCGGCCAGTCGGGGAGCATCCTGGACACCGGTGACGAAGCCTACCTCCACCAAGGCGGCGGGCATGGTGGTATGGCGTAGGACGTAAAAGCGGGATTGTTTCACCCCCCGGTTGTTCATCCCCGTTGCCGCTAACATGCTGGCTTGTAGGGCCTCGGCCAGGCGTTGTCCACTGGCACTGGCGTAGTAGGTCTCAATCCCATTCACATCGGGTCGGCTGAGACTAATGGCATTGGCATGGATACTGACAAATACAGTTGCCCGGGCTCGATTGGCAATCTCTACCCGGCTTTGCAAATCCAGACTGATGTCTTGACGACGGGTCAGGATGACGGTCAATCCCTGGTTCTCGAGTAACTCGGCGACCCGCAACGAGATCGGGAAAATGACCTGTTTCTCCTGTAGGCCGCCGATCCCCACAGCCCCTGGATCGCGACCACCGTGGCCGGGGTCGATCACCACCGTGAGACGCTCTTGGGGGGCTGGCAAGCTGGGGGATAGGGAGGGGGACGGCGGGCTAGGGGAGAGTTCACCGACCGGCGGGGTTGGGGTGATCGGGGTTGGCTCTTCCACCCTGGGGCGACCAGGGCCATCCGGCAATGACCCAATCGTTACACCGCTGGGGGGTAGCAGGATGGCGCCGCTCTGATTACGCAGCAGACGCCATGGTGGACTACCCGGGACTAATCTCAAAATCAGTTGGGTCAAGCCTGGTGAATTAGGATCGGCGCTCACTTGCCAGCTGATCACCCCATAACGGTTTTGGGGAAGATCACCGGGCTGCAGGTTCGGAGCCACAATCGTATTCGGTAGATCAAGGATGGCCAGGGGCCCTTCTGGGCCGTTATCTATAAATTGAATAGTAGGAGAACTGAGGACACCAGTGATTTTGATTAAAAAACCATCCCCGGTGGCGATGACCCCCTGTAGGATAGCCGGGGCTGGTCGGGGCTGGTTCGCCAACTGTTTCTGTTGTTCTGTAGGGACAGCCAGGGGTGGGAAGCCTGACCCAGGTTGAGTGGGGTCGGAGGGTGGACTAGCCTTGACGGGCACTGTCGCCGCCACACTCAACAAACTTAGCCCCAGGGAGACTAGCCAGGGTGGCGGCATAGGCAAAACCAAACCAGAACGTGAAGAGATATTATACCAGTCGCCAGTCCGGTTAGGATAAGGCGGCTATGCCATTGGCTATGGGCTGAGAGCCAGAGCCTGGCTCGGTCTCCTCAGTTAAATGGCTACAGCTGTAATTAGGTCATGGCGTTATTTCAGATCAGGGAAAGAGGGGATTTCACCCCAGTTGTATACCAGTTGTATGGAGGAGGACTAAATCAACCTTGGGATTGCCCCTGGATCAGATGCTGAAACCGAAGATGGTGGCGAATATTGTCAAAATGGTGGTCAATTTGGACCATGGCCCGATAGGTGTAGGGACTCAGCACAAAGGTACGGTAGAGGCTGTTCAGGGCCATCTCTATGTCCTCACCCATGGCATAGGTGCGGGCTTTACCATACCAGGCGTTGGGGTTATGGGCTTTGTACCTTAGAGAGGTGTCGAAGCTGGCGATCGCTTCTCCGTAGTACCCCAACTCCATCAGGGCAGTGCCCCGCTGATTCCAAATGTAATGGCTACAGGGTTTGAAGCGCAGCGCCTGCTGCAACACCTGCAAGGCATTTTCGTAGCGTTGCAGACCACAAAGCGCCACGGCTTGACTATAGTAAGCACGGTGATCGCGAGGATTGAGCACCAGGGTTTGATCAAAGCTGGCGATCGCAGCCTTGTAGCACCCCAGGTTATTTTGGGCTGTACCGAGGTTATACCAGGCTTTTTTATCCCGGGGATTGAGCCGCACCGCTTGCTGCAAATGACTCACAGCGTCCTCGTAGTGGCTTAACTTAGCGAGGGAATGCCCCTTGCCATGCCAGGCCAGGGCATAGTCTGGGCAACGGCTAAGGGCTTGATTAAAACTAACGATGGAAGACTCGAAGCACTTCAAGGCCGCCAAGCAAAAGCCGTGTAGGACCCAAAGCTGATGACTTTCAGGCTGAAGCTCCAAGGCCTCCTGAAAATAGGACAGAGCTTCGTCGTAGCGGCGTACAGCGTAGAGGGCATCACCCTGACCCTGTAAAATCTTAACGCGGCTAAGTCTGGAAGAGGAGACGGGGGGTGGGCAGGTCATAGAAAGTAATGTAATCTTGCTTCCAGCTTGCCCATTTCACCAGGCCAGATCCCAGGAAACTATGCAGTCACTGGGGAACTTTCTACTTATGGCGGATATAGTCATAGATGTCAACGTAGGCCTGACCTGGATCGTTCCAGGAAAAGTCGTACTGCATGCCCTGCCGAGCGATTTGTTCAAAGATCTGGGGTTGTTTTTCCCAGATATCAAAAGCACGATTCATGGCCGACTCCAGGGCGGTATTATCACTCTGGAAAAAGACAAAACCGTTACGGTCTTCAAGCTCGTGGAAGCTATCATAGTCCCAATCGAACACGGTATTGACCAGTCCACCCACCCCTCTAACAATCGGTACAGTGCCGTACTTAAGGCCAATCATCTGGGTAAGACCACAGGGCTCAAAGTTACTAGGCACCACAATCATATCGGCTCCGGCATAGATCAGGTGGGCGAGCTCTTCGTTAAACCCAATTTCCAGATGGACATCAGGGTTGTCATTCAAATGGAGCTTTTCATGCCAGAACCAATCATTGATGCCCTTCTCGGTAGCTGAACCCAACAGCACAAACTGACCGCCCCGAGCCAGGGTGAAGTAAATCGCATGGTGAACCAGGTGTACACCTTTTTGGTCATCCAGGCGACCGATAAAAGCCACCAGGGGCTTGTCACTCCGCCGGAGCAGCAGGCGTTCTCGTAGTTCCTTTTTGTTTAAGGCCTTATCCTCAAAGGTGGTGAGACCGTAGTGGTGGGGAATGTAACGATCCACCTCAGGGTTCCAAACATCGTAGTCAATGCCATTGAGAATCCCTGAGAACTTATGCTGGTGGAGGTGGAGGCTATGACCTAGGCCAAATCCCTGGTCGGTATGTTGGGCTTCCCAGGCATGGTAGGGAGAAACGGTATTAACGTGGTTAGCGTAGGTGATACCTCCCTTCATGAAATTGACGGCGAAGGGGTTAAAGTTATCCCGGAGGCGATCGTACTGAAAATAGTAGTCATCGCGATTGAGACCGGTAGCCCTGAGAATTTCGTTGGCGCCAATCCCCTGGTGTTTAAAATTATGGATGGTATACAGGGTACGCTGAAACTCCATGCCGTTGTACTTGTAAATCTCAAATAGCATCACCGGGATCAACCCTGTTTGCCAGTCATGGCAGTGGATCACATCGGGACGTTTGTTACTCAGTAGTAAAAACTCCATGGCCGCCTTACTAAAGAAGGCAAAGCGCATGGGGTCATCGTAGCAGCCGTAATAACAACCTCGGTTGAAGAACATTTCCCAGGACTTGGGCTCGATGAAAAAACAGAGCCGCCCGTGTACCCAACCACAGAAGACATCGCAGCGAATATCCGTACCGTACCAAGGCACAATTAGGTCGCGGTAGGCCTCGTGCAGCCCCCAAATGTGGTCATAGCGCATGCAGTCATACTTCGGCAAGATGATTTCGACACAATGACCGCGGGTTTCTAGCTCGCGACTCAGACCATAGACCACATCACCCAGGCCACCAGCCTTAATTACGGGCGCACATTCCGAGGCGATCTGGACAATGTACATAGGGGTTTCCTATTTAAAGAGGTTTGTTAAGGATGCCCCTATTCAATCAGGATGTTGGGGCCTAGGCAAGGGGGCAAATCGTCACAGCAAACTGGTTAACCCACCGACACCGGTGCTACCGATAAGAAAGAGGCACTCCCCGATGGGGAGTGCCTCTTTCATTCATCCATGAATCAGAGATTAATCGTCAAAGACTAACCGATGATTTCAGGAGCCTGAGCGGCAGCCAGGTCCAGAGGGAAGTTGTG
>CAYVMR010000021.1:0-21172 GCA_964452545.1 uncultured bacterium | reverse complement strand
GCCCGATCGCGCCGCCAGCCATAGACATTCACAAACCGCCGAACCAAACTATTTAGAGCGGTTGTCAAGACCACCGCCGCAAAAATCAAGAGAATAATTTGGCGAAACTGCCACAAAACCAGCAGTGCCATGCTGATTAGGCCAAGGTTGATCCAGTCAGTGAGTTTCACCTGAGCAACATACCTTTAGCGATGGGTGAACACTAGTTCAGAGAGCTACCAACTCACCAAATGGGGCTGTTAGCCCGGTCAGGGAGGTAGTATAACAGTCACCAGTCTGGTGAAGACAAGACAGCGATGTAACTGGCTAGGGGCTGAGACCTACAGCTTGGCTCGGGGCCTGAGCCCAATGGCTACAGCTATATTTCACAGCACTTGCCCGGAGTATAAGGTTCTTGCCCGAAACTGATATGCTGAAAGTCTACTATACCTCCCTGGATTAATTGGGTTCTATGGTTTCTCCCCCTTCATCGATACGCCAACAACAACACCCGATGATTCGAGACCTGGCTGACCGCATTGAGTCGGTCTGGCATACCTATTTGTCTCTGTCGGAGTACCCGCTACCTGAGGACTTGGGCTACGTGGAGGGGCGTCTAGAAGGAGAACGCTTGACCATTGAAAACCAGTGTTACCAAACTCCTCAGTTTCGTAAGCTACACCTGGAACTAGCACGGGTTGGCGAAAAGCTGGATATCTTACATTGTGTTATGTTTCCCCGCTTAGACTACCCGTTGCCAATGTTTGGTTGTGATCTGGTGGGAGGTCGCGGGCAAATTAGCGCAGCTATTGTAGATCTATCCCCAGTGATGGAGGGGTTACCTGCGGACTATGAGGTCGAGCTCGCCAGCCTGGAGCATCCCAGCTTTGTTGAAGAGCGAGACCTACCGGTCTGGGGTAGCATCTTTTCTTCCCACTGTCGGTTTATTCGGCCGACTAGCACCAGAGAAGAAGCCGCCTTTGTGCAGTTAATTATTGATTACCTGTGCATCCATTGTGAGCGGGCTCAGGCGACTGCCCCAACAGCAGATACCATGGCCGAGGTCTTCAGTGGACAACATCACTATTGCACTCAACAGCGACAAAACGATAAGACTCGGCGGGTTTTAGAAAAGGCCTTCGGGGCGAGTTGGGCCGATCGCTACATGACGACGGTCCTATTTGACCTGCCCGAGTTTATGCCACTGGCCTAGACCCGAGTCGTTTACTTCTTGCGCAGTCGGTAAGTAATTCGCCCCTTAGTGAGATCGTAGGGTGTCAGCTCCACCTTTACGCGGTCTCCGGGCAAGATCTTAATGTAATTGCGGCGAATCTTGCCAGAAATATGGGCCAAAACGTTAAAACCGTTATCCAGATCAACCCTAAACATGGCATTAGGCAAGGACTCGGTTACCGTGCCTTCCATTTCAATCAGGTCTTGCTTAGACAAAGTAACCCTCCCTTAAGCTAATTCGGTTCATCCAGTGATTACCCGCTGGAGTTCTCCGTGGACGGCTTCCATGGTTTGATTGCCATTGACGGAGATGAGTTGCCGACGATCCCTATAGAACTCGATCAGGGGTTCCGTTTGCTCTCGATAGACCTGAAGACGGTTCCGAATCACTGATTCTTGATCGTCCTGGCGACCCCGACTGAGTAATCGGGCAACAATCACCTCATCGGTCACATCCAGGTTGATAACAAAGTCTGCGGGTTGGGCAATTTGCGCGAGCAGGGTAGTGAGAAACTCAGCCTGGGGAAGATTGCGAGGAAAACCGTCTAAAATCCATCCCCCTTGAGCATCGGCTTGATCCAAGCGTTCACGAATCAAACCCAGAATGAGCTGATCGGGAACCAACTCTCCAGCATTCATATAGCCTTTGGCTTCTTGTCCCAGTTCGGTGCTCTGTTCAACGGCGGATCTGAGGATATCGCCGGTGGAGATGTGAGGAACAGCACAGTCCTCCGATAGCATCTTAGCCTGGGTACCTTTGCCAGCGCCGGGAGGACCCAAAAAAATTAAACGAGTCACTACTGTTTCACCATGCCTTCATAACGTTGAGAAATGACATAGGTTTGGATTTGTTTGGCGGTTTCGATCGCAACCCCCACCAAAATTAGCAAAGAAGTGGCGCCAAAGCCTCGAAAGGTCTGTACTCGAGTGATGCTTTCCACGGCACTGGGCACCACCGCGACTAAACCCAGGAAAATTGCCCCTAAAAAGGTCAGCCGATTGAGAATCCGACCGATGTATTCGGTAGTGGCTTTGCCGGGTCGGATCCCTGGAATACTCGCCCCCATCTTCTTCAAGTTGCGGGATAGATCGTCAGGATTAATTACCAAGGAGGAGTAAAAATAGCTAAAGAACAAAATCAATAGCAGGTAAACCGTTACGTAGACGAGGGAGGTGGGATTTAAATAAGTGCTGACAATGCGATTAAACCCAGGGTTGTCAATGTATTGGGTGAGGGACAGGGGGAGAACCAATACCGCTGAGGCGAAGATGATTGGCATCACGCCACCCTGGTTTAGACGCAGGGGCAGGTAATTGCTCTGCTCTAGGTATAGCTTACGACCCACCTGACGCCGGGCTGAAATAATTGGAATTCGACGGGTCCCCTCCTGAACAAAGACGATCCCGACAATCATCAGTAGGAAGACCAACATCAGGATAACGATGCCCCCGACGATGCCGCGATCGCCACTCTGGGCTAATTCGATGGTTTGTCCCAGGGACCTCGGTAACGTCGAAACAATATTGAGGAAAATCAAGAGTGAGGCCCCATTGCCGATGCCCCGTTCAGTAATCACTTCCCCCACCCACATGACAAACATGGACCCGGCAGTTAGGGCAATGACCGTTTCTACAACAAAGACTGGACCGGGATTCTCAGCAAATTGATAGAGAAGGAAGGAGGATAGGAGAGTACTTTGCAGGATGGCCCAACCCAGCGCTACGTAGCGGGTAATCTGGGAGATTTTACGCCGTCCAGCCTCGCCCTCATTTTTCTGCAAATCCTCTAGGGCAGGAAGAGCTGCCGTCAAGAGCTGCAGGATAATGGAAGCATTGATAAAGGGCAAAATCCCCAGGGCAAAAATCCCCAGGGCGGATAAACCACCACCGACGAAAATATCGAGAAACCCAACCACACCCCCGAAACCGCCGGACTGGATGGCCGCAGAGAAAGCCTGCCGATCAATCCCCGGCACAGGAATAAAAATCCCTAAGCGCACCAGGATCAACAGACCCAGGGTCACCAAGAGGCGACTCCGCAGGCCGGCAGCCTGGGCCATCTGCATAAAGGTTTCCTGGGCACTGGGTGTTTTACCCCGATTGACGACCATGCCATCGCTCCTCGAACTTAAAGAGTCTTAACTTGAATTGCTGGAATTAAAGCCCCGATAGAGCTATAGCCCTAGTCTAAAGGATGGTCGTACCATCTTGACCACTGACCAACCGCCTTTTCAAACCATCCTTAAAGGATGACTTCCCACGTGCCGCCAGCCGCTTCAATTTTAGTTTTGGCCGATTGGGTAAAGGCGGCGGCCTTAACAGTCAGGGCTACGGTCAGATCACCATCCCCCAGAACCTTAAGAGGCCCATCATTGGCGGTTAGAATCCTTGCCTCTAACAAGGATTCTAAGGAGACCTCCGACTTAGCGGGTAGGCTAGCCAGATCCTTAAGATTAATAATGGTATAAACCTTCTGATTAACCAGGGGAAAGTGCTTTAACTTAGGAACTCGGCGGTATAAGGGTAATTGACCACCCTCAAAGCCAGGCCGAGTGCCACGGCCGGAGCGGGACTTTTGTCCACGCATACCAAAGCCGCAACTGGCACCCTGACCAGCGGCGATACCGCGCCCGACCCGGCGGCGGCGGCGTTTGGATCCAGCTTGGGGTTGTAGATCGTTAAGTCTCATGGCCTAGGAAAAAGATAGGGATCAATTAGACGTAAAGCTTCTCGACGGGGATGTCCCGTTCTTCGGCTACTTCCGCAAAGGTGCGTAGAGCGGCTAGGGCTTCGGCCGCAGCCCGGGCATTATTCAAGGGATTATTCGACCCTAATTGTTTAGCCAGGACATTGCGTACCCCCGCCAACTCAAGGACGGTGCGGACGGCGCCACCGGCAATGACCCCCGTCCCTGGGGCGGCGGGACGCATAAAGACCTTAGAACCTCCCCCCATGCCACTGGAGGGGTGGGGAATAGAAGCGGACCGAGTCAGGGGAACATCCACCAGGTGCTTTTTACCATCTGCCACACCTTTTTTAACGGCGCCAATCACATCACTGGCCTTGCCCACACCGACGCCCACCTGGCCCTTTTCGTTGCCAACCACCACAATGGCGCGAAAGCTGAGTTTCTTACCCCCTTTTACCACCTTGGTGACCCGGCGGATTTGCACAACGCGCTCTTGCCAGTCGGTTTTCTTTTCCTTTGTGCGGGCTTCTTTACGTCGGTTTGCCATGGCTTCCCCAGTCTTGCTACTTCAATCAATTTAACGACATGGTATTCAATCTCCCCTCTATTTTGCCCAGGGGCTAGGCCGTATTGGCTTAGAGTTTTAACCCTGCGGATCGGGCCGCCTCCGCTAGGGCCGCTACCCGTCCGTGGTAAAGCTTACCCCCCCGATCAAACACCACCTGGATGATGCCGGCCTGAAGCGCCCTCTCGGCGACTAACTGACCAACCGTCGCTGCCGCGTCCTGGGTCGCCCCGGATTCAGGTTTGCTATCTCCTCCTTCCAGGCTAGAGGCCGCCACTAGGGTATGGTGACGAGTGTCATCAATAATTTGAGCATAGATATGCTGATTAGAGCGAAACACGGCTAAACGGGGTCGCTCTGGAGTGCCGAACACGCGCCGACGAATGCGAGCGTGACGGCGATGGGTGAGTTCCTTACGACTTGCTTTCATGGCCTATTTCTTCCCTGACTTGCCAACTTTGCGTCTAACCTGCTCACCGGCATAACGAACTCCCTTGCCCTTATAAGGTTCTGGAGGACGACTAGCCCGAATACTGGCGGCGGTGTTACCGACCAGTTCCTTGTCAATGCCACTGACGATGACATTAGTATTATTTTCTACGGCGAACTCGATGCCGGCTGGGGGTTCAAACACCACGGGATGGCTATACCCCAAACTCATATTCAGGTTACGGCCTTGGACCTGAGCTCGGTAGCCAATTCCCTGAATTTCTAAGCGCTTTTGGTAACCCTGGGACACCCCTTCCACCATGTTTGCCACCAGGGTGCGGCACAGACCGTGGCGTTCTCTGGCCAGTCGAGATTCATCTCGACGCTGTACCACAATGGTATCGCCCTCTTGAGTGACGGTAACTCCGGTGGGTAACCGGCGGGATAGTTCGCCCTTAGGGCCCTTGACCTGAACATCCTGGCCATTGATGGTGACAGACACCTTGGCTGGAACGGGAATTGGCCGCTTGCCAATACGTGACATGATGCAATCCTCCTAAATCCTTACCACTGAAAAGGTCCTACCGTTGATCCCAGCTTTTACCAAATGTAGCAGAGGACTTCGCCACCAATGCCCTGACGACGGGCGTCGCGATCGGTCATGATACCGCTGGAGGTGGAGATAATGGCGATGCCAATGCCGCCCAGTACCCGCGGTAGCTCCTTGCGGTTGGAATACACCCGTAACCCTGGCTTGCTAACTCGAGTCAGGTTTCGGATGATGGGTTGACGGGTCTTGCCTTTGTACTTCAACGCCAACACTAGCTCCGGGCGGCCGGTTTCTACCACCTCGGATAGGTCAGCGATGAACCCCTCTTCCTTCAGTACCTTGGCAATGCTGCGGGTCATTCGGGTAGACGGGATGGTAACGGTTTGGTGCCGCGCCAGGTTCGCATTCCGAATGCGAGTCAGCATATCCGCAATTGTGTCGTTAGCAGCCATAGTCCTAGTTACGCGTATAAACCTGTGTTAGTTGTCACGGAATGGCATACCCAATGCCTTGAGTAGCGCTCGCCCTTCTTCATCGGTATTGGCAGTGGTCACAATGGTGATGTCCATACCGCGAATTTGATCGATGCCGTCGTAGTCAATCTCGGGAAAAATCAGTTGCTCTCGTAGGCCCAGGGTGAAATTGCCGCGACCGTCAAAACTTTTAGGACTAATGCCACGAAAGTCACGAATGCGGGGTAGGGCCAGGTTAATGAGGCGATTGAGAAAGGCATACATGCGATCAGACCGCAGGGTAACCATCACGCCAACCGGCATACCTTGGCGAATCTTAAAGCCGGCGATCGCCTTTTTGGCTCGGGTCACCACCGGTCGTTGACCGGTCACCAAGGCTAATTCGTTGAGGGATGATTCTAAGGCTTTGGCATTCTGGGAGGCTTCTCCCAAACCGCGATTAACGGTGACCTTAACCACCTTCGGAACCTGGTGAATGTTGGTGTACTTAAACTGATCAATCAGCTTGGGTACCACCGTATCTTTGTAAAGGGTTTTGAGTTGATCTGTCATAGCATCTAAATTTCCTGGGCTGGGTCAGGAATAGGAGGGTAGGTTGGAAAATTAGTCGATGATTTCGCCGGTTTTCTTGAGCATACGCACCTTACGGCCGTCATCGGTAAAGGTATAGCAAATGCGACTGGCAACTTTTTGCTTTTCGGAATACAGCATTACATTAGAGCTGTGAACGGGAGCTTCCTGGGTGACAATCTGTCCAGACTCCCCTTCCTGCTGAGGCTTGACATGCTTGGTGCGGATATTGACTCCCTTCACCACCACCTGGCTTTTTTTGGGGTTCACCGCCAGGATTTCCCCCACCTTGCCCCGGTCTCGACCAGCGATAATTTGTACTACATCGCCTTTCCGGACATGCATTTTATAGCGACTGGGCCGCTTAGCCGTCGATGTTGCCATTTACAGTACCTCCGGTGCCAAAGATACGATCTTTGTAAAGTTCTTATCTCGCAATTCCCGAGCTACCGGACCAAACACCCGGGTCCCCCTGGGATTGCCGTCATTATTGATAATCACGGCGGCATTGTCATCAAAGCGGATGCTCATGCCACTAGAGCGGCGTAGGCCTTTTCGGGTACGAACCACCACGGCCTTGACAACGTCAGACTTTTTTACAGCCATGTTAGGCAGAGCGTCCTTGACCACAGCGACAATGACATCACCGACGCCGGCATAGCGCCGATTTCCCCCCAACACCCGAATACACATGAGCTTGCGGGCGCCGCTATTGTCGGCCACATTTAGATAGGTTTCTTGTTGAATCATAGTTTTCTATTAGGCCTCCGCCGCCCGGTTGACAATGTCCGCTACCACCCAACGTTTGGTTCGGCTCAGGGGCCGGGTTTCCAAAATTCTGACGCGATCGCCCTCCTGACAGGCATTTTCTTCGTCATGGGCTTTGTAGCGCTTAGTCCGCACCACGATCTTGCCGTATTTTGGATGGGAAGTCCGATTTTCCACCGCCACAACGACGGTTTTATCCATCTTGTTGCTGACTACCAATCCCACTCGTTCCTTAACCGCCATAATGAATTACCTTCCTTCCCTAGGCTGATGCTGATTCTTGTGCTGACACGGAGAGAGCGCTGTCCTCCCCTTCGGCCTCAGCGACTAACTGCCGTTCTCGCTGCACGGTCATCAACTGGGCCAGGCGATGGCGAGCGTGTTTAAACTGGTGAACCTCTTTAGTGAGCTGGCGAGTCGCTTGTTTGAAGCGCAGCTGAAACAGTTCCTGCTTAGTCTCAACAATCGCCTCCAGCAACTCGGTATCACTCAGGCTACGGGCCGCCTCAATTTTAGGAAGTGCCATACCCCTAAGCCTCCTCACTACTATCTTTAACAATAAACTTGGTCTTAAACGGCAGCTTAAAGGAGGCTAGCCGCATTGCTTCCCGGGCCGTAGCCTCAGGCACACCGGCAATTTCAAAAATAATCCGGCCCGGCTTCACCACCGCCACCCAAAACTCAGGATTTCCCTTACCAGAGCCCATCCGGGTCTCCGCTGGGCGCATGGTAACCGGCTTATCAGGGAACACTCGAATCCAGATCTTGCCACCCCGTCGGATATAGCGGGTCATGGCACGACGGGCAGACTCAATTTGACGAGCCGTTAACCAGCAGGGTTCCGTAGCCTGGAGGGCGAAATCGCCAAAGCTAATATCACTGCCCCGGTGGGCCATCCCGCGCATACGCCCGCGATGCTGCTTGCGAAATTTAGTTCGTTTTGGACTAAGCATGGATCGGCACTCGTCAACTCACAGGTCAAAATCAATTGGGGAAATAGACTAGTCTTCGTTAGATCGGTCTTCAAATTGCTGACGGCGTCGCGGTTGGCGGCGTCGCGGTTGGGTACTAGGGGCTGGGGTTTGCTCTTCCTGACCCGGAATAATTTCACCTTTAAAGATCCAAACCTTCACCCCCAGGATGCCGTAGGTGGTCTGGGCCGTGGTGTAGGCATAATCAACGTCAGCCCGCAGGGTGTGGAGAGGGACCCGGCCTTCTCGAGTCCACTCTGTGCGGGCAATTTCTGCTCCGTTTAGTCGCCCACTAACCTGAATTTTGATCCCTTCAATCCCAGCTCGCTGGGCGCGCTGAATTGCCTGCCGCACGACGCGGCGAAAGGAGACCCGCCGTTCCAGTTGCTGAATAATGTACTCCGCCACCAGGGCCGCCTCCGCATCAACGCGATTCACTTCTACGACGTTGACGCGAATCTGACGATTGGGATCCTTGAGCATTTTCTGTAGCCCCACCCGTAGGGACTCAATGCCGGCCCCTCCTCGACCGACCACTACCCCTGGGCGAGCTGTCCGCACTTCCAGATCAATTTGGTCAGCCTTGCGTTCAATACGAATGTCGGCAATGCCAGCATTACTCAAATTCTTGCGCACATACTGGCGAATCTGGTGATCCTCCTGCAACAGCTCAGGATAGCGCATGCCCTCAGCAAACCAGCGAGAGCGGTGGTCTTGAACGATACCAAGGCGAAATCCGGTTGGATGAATCTTGTGTCCCACGAACAAATCCTCTGGAAAGTGCTAGCAAATTAGGGGAATTACAGGCCTCGCCGACTCTAATCTGAACTTGGTGCCACGGCAATGGTGATGTGACAGGTGGGCTTACGAATTTGGTAAGCTCGCCCCTGGGCCCGTGGGCGAAATCGCTTGAGCACGGCGCCGCCGTCCGCATAGGCTTCGCTCACTACCAGGGTGACTGGATCCAATCCATTATTATGCTCGGCGTTAGCCACCGCTGATCGCAGCACCTTAATTACTGGCTCACAGGCGGCATAGGGCATAAACTCTAAAATAATTAGAGCGTCCCGATAGCTCTTGCCGCGAATTTGATCCAACACCCGCCGCACCTTCCGGGGTGACATACGGACGGAGCGAGCTACCGCCTTAACCTGTTCTGAGCTACGTACAGCCATCCTTGTTCTCCTTATCCCTAACGACGCGCTTTTTTGTCACTCTTGGCATGGCCTCGGAAGGTCCGGGTGGGAGCAAATTCCCCCAGCTTGTGCCCGACCATTTGTTCTGTGATGTAAACCGGGACGTGCTGACGGCCGTTGTGAACGGCGATGGTGTGACCGATCATTTGGGGCAAGATGGTGGATGCCCGTGACCAGGTTTTGATCACCTGCTTATCACCCTTGGTATTGAGGGCTTCAATCTTACTCAGGAGATGATCCGCCACAAAGGGTCCCTTCTTTAATGAACGCGCCATGGTGCCCTATCTCCTCAAAAACCGATTAACAACGCACAAAACATCGAAAATTCTAGGCATTACGCCCTCCTCGTCCCCGCTTAGAGACTCGCCGCCGGCGCCGCACCACGTATTTGTCGCTGTCTTTGTTTTTCTTGCGAGTCTTGTAACCCAGGGCGGGTTTGCCCCAGGGGGTAACTGGACCAGACCGACCAATGGGAGCCCGACCCTCACCCCCTCCATGGGGGTGATCCACTGGGTTCATGACACTGCCTCGGACCTCAGGGCGACGGCCCAACCAGCGCTTGCGCCCGGCCTTACCGAGACTAATGTTACGAACATCGGCGTTGCCGACCTGGCCAATGGTGGCGTAGCACTCCCGCCGCACCATGCGGACTTCAGTGGAGGGTAACTTGAGGGTGACGTAATCCCCTTCCTTGGCCACCACCTGGGCGCCAGATCCGGCGGTTCGGACCATCTGGCCACCCTTGCCCGGCTTCATTTCAATGTTGTGGACCGTAGTCCCCAGAGGAATTTTGTGGAGTGGTAGGGCATTGCCCACCTCTAGGGGCGAGTCCTCCCCTGAAACCACCTTAGCCCCAACAGTTAAACCAGCTGGGCAAAGAATGTAGCGCTTTTCCCCATCTTCGTAATGGAGCAGGGCGATTCGGGCATTGCGGTTGGGATCGTACTCCACACTGGCGACCCTGGCCACTACCCCAATTTTGTCGCGACGAAAATCGATCACCCGGTAGAGGCGCTTATGGCCCCCACCCCGATGTCGACAGGTGATGACCCCCCGATTATTACGGCCCTTGGCCCGGTGTTTAGCATGAACCAGGGACTTTTCTGGCTCACTGCGGGTAATTTCGGCGAACTCGGAAACGGTTCGCTCGCGCGTACCTGGGGTATAAGGTCGGTAAGAACGGATGCCCATGGTGATACTGGCTGGCTACACGGCTAAATAATCAAAGACAAACAATAGCGATAATTCGATTTTTAAAGATCTGGGAATAGCGGTATGGAGTCGCCGGCAGCCAGGGTGACCACGGCCCGCTTATAGTGGGGCCGATGGCCCATGAATCGACCCACCCGGCGCTTTTTCTTAGGGGGGTTATAGGTGTTCACAGCAATCACTTTGACATCGAAGAGTTCTTCAATGGCCGCCTTGATCTGGAGCTTATCAGCCCCCGGAGCCACCTCAAAAACATACTGATTGTTCTCCAGGAGGAGGGTGGCTTTTTCAGTCAATAGGGGCCGGCGAATCAAATCCGCCAGGGTCGGGAGCGGGGCTTTAGTCACAGTAAACCTCCTGAATCATGTCAAGGGCCGGTGACGTGATCACCAATTGATCGGCCACCAGTAGATCGTAAACATTGAGCCCGTTAGCGGTAATTAGCTTGACGTTTTCAATATTGCGGGCAGACAGGTAGACAACTTCTTGCTTTTCGGCAACGATTACCAGTACCTTGCTGTTCACATCGACTCCCCACCGGCCTAGGGCCTCAATTAGGTCCCGGGTTTTAGGGCGCTCAAACCGATCTTCAAAGGCCTCCACCAGTACCATGTCCTCCACCCGACTAAGCAGCGCAGTACGTAGGGCCAGGCGTCGTTCTTTGCGATTCATCTTGAGGCTGTAGTCCCGTGGCTTGGGCCCGAAGGTCACACCACCTCCCCGCCATAGGGGGGAACGGTTGGACCCAGCTCGCGCCCTACCGGTACCTTTCTGGCGCCAGGGTTTACGGCCGCCACCGCGAACTTCGGCCCGGGTTTTGGTCGAGACTGTTCCCTGTCGGGCATTGCTCATCTGGCGGACCAGGGCCCGATGGACAATATGGGCCGCCACGGCTTCGTCGGCCACCTTAAGCTCTAGGGAGGCACTCCCTGCTTCCTGGCCATTCCAACTTTTAATGGCAAACTCCACCATTTGACCTATTCCTAAAACGCTCTCTGTCTACGATTTCAACGTTGCCCGGGGTCTATTAGGACTAGCCTTTTACCCACTTGGCTGGAGTCACACTCAGTAAGCCACCGGGTTTGCCGGGCACAGCTCCCTTAATAAGCAGGAGGTTGCGATCGCCATCCACCCGAATCACCTCCAGCTTACGAATAGTCACCTGACTATTGCCCAAGCGACCGGCCATACGCTTGCCGGGATAAACCCGACCAGGGGTGGTACCAGCCCCGGTTGAGCCGGGTAAGCGGTGGTTTTTAGACCCGTGGGCCATGGGACCACGGCGGAAGTTATGACGCTTTTGATAACCAGCAAAACCTCGGCCAATGCTTTTGCCAGTGACATCTACTAACTGGCCGACGCTAAAACTGGTTGCGGTGATAGTTTGGCCTAACTCATAGTCCGTAATCACCTCCACCCGATATTCTTGCAAATACCGCTGGGGAGTACTACCCGAGCGGGCCAAGTGGCCTAACTTAGGACGATTTAACGCCTTCTCCGTGGTTTCCTCAAACCCCACCTGAATGGCCGTATAACCATCGGTGTCAGGGGTTTTAATCTGGGTAACCACGCAGGGACCAGCCTGAACCACGGTAACCGGCACCGCGTTGCCGGATGGATCAAATATTTGGGTCATGCCCAGCTTTTTGCCGAGAATACCGACTGCCACAGCCTTATCTCCCTAGATCACACTACAAACACTCACCACCCTCACCCCCAGGGCCTCAGGCAGAGAATATGGACTTTTGAATCTGATTAGAACCTTAGAATTGGCGCCCTAAGGTCAGCCCCTTCAGGGATGATCATTCAAAAGAAGTTGACCTCTGACAGCCTGGGGCCCTAAGCCATCTGTTGATGGGTTAGCTCCAGTACTGAAACAGTCATTGCCAGGACTTGAGCGGTAGGTAACCTTCAGTATCCTTTTTCAGCGGCAATTTCCCATGGTACACCTTTGATTTCAAGATGTCTATTGTTTCTCCAATATTCTTACCCGCCGGTCTGTTCCCCTGCCCTGGACTGGCCTAGAATCCTATCCGCCCAGGGCATCCTGGGGCATAAAGGGCCGGTCTGAGGGTAGGGGCGCCACCGGTGCGGTCAGTTCAAATTTCCCCTGCTCAATCCACTGTTGTAGTTCAATTTGGGCCTGGCGGGCCAGGTAGAGACTGCTCAGCGGAGCGGTGCGCACCGTTTGGCCCTCAATGGTGATGGTCCCAGACTTAAGTTGGGCGTAGCTAACCAGGCCAAAGGTGGGGCGCACCCGACGGGGAATGGCGAAATCTATGATCGGAGCCACAATGTCCCGATCCTGGACGGCACAGTGAGCCGCAATGGTCTCGTTGAGGATCGGGATGGGCACGGCTACGCCAATCATCAGGGACGGGCCATAGCCCTTGAAGTAGCAGCCCCGCACCCATTGAGGCCGCATTTGCTTAGCATCTCCAATCACCGCAACGGTGGCGGCAGGGCCAATGGGGGTGCGGTTGGGTAGCCGGCGTTGCAGGGGAAAATGTTGGGTTCCCTCCCAGGCAATATAGCCGACCCCACCCCCTAGCCACAGCCGGGTGCCAATCCCGATGGCCTCCAGGTCGGGGTCATTGAGCAGGGGAGAGAGGGCCCCGGGGTTGGCATAGACGGCATTACCTAAATGGGCCTGCAGGGGACCGAGATAGGTGGCCAGGGGACGTTCACCGCCATTGACCCCAACGATAAAATTTTGATAGAGACAGCGGGGGTTAAATAGATAAAACTGATTGATGGTGTCCCGGTTGATGGTGGTTCCTAGGGCGGCCCTGGGGTAGCAGTCGGTGACATGCCCGGTGGCCTGTACATGAACGCTGTGGCCCGCGATCAGATTGGCGATCACATGGCCACCCCCGTATTCCCTCAGATCATCACCGTCCAGGGGATCGCCGCTACGACTGAGCAGGGCGGGCTGACTCGCCCCCAGGTAAAGATCAACGGCACCAAAGCCAGCGTAGGCGGGTACCCCGTCTAGATAACACTGCAGCAACTTGATGGGGGGATCGGTATGTCCCAGGTTGAGAATGGCGCCCGAGGACTCCATCGGTTCAAAGGTGCCAGTGACCACCACATCCACCGCCTTAGCCGCCGCGCTGATACCCTGCTCTGCGGCCAGGGCTTTAAAGGCTTCGGCGGTAAGGACCTTCACCTGGCCCTGGCGGATTTTTTGGTTAATGCTGTCAACGGTGCGCATGGCGTCAGCTAGGGGAACTGTCCGAGGATCGAAGCTTAAACCAGAACAGAGCTGCCATCACCCCAGTGGGGGCGAGCAGCAAGCCGAGCACCAGGGGCGGAGATGGCTCGAGGGAGAGGCTGGGGGCCAGGTATTTGATGGCCAGGCTGATGACAATAGATAGGATAAATACCTTTAGCAGCAGGCTCAAATGCACAGAGTTCATGGGGGTTAGGTGGCCGATCGCCGCACATTTAAACAGCACCACTCCTGGCGACGCCACAGGGTGGCCACCACCCAACCATGCTGCTCCAGGGTCTCCGCCACCAACTTGGATTGATCAATTAGAATGCCACTGAAAATGCCCCAGCTGACTGGACTAGTCAGGTGATGTAACTGGGGAATTAAATCCAGGATGACCTCCGCCAGAATATTGCATACCACCCCGTCTACGGGCCCATCCATTACCCTGGTTAGCGCCTCTAAACTACCGTGGACCAACACCAGTCGATCCTCACCGATCTGGTTAATACCTCGGTTGGAGCGGGCCGACTCTACCGCCAGGTCATCAATGTCCGCCGCGTAGACCCGATGGGCGCCCAGTAGGAGAGCCCCAATGGATAGAATCCCAGATCCACAGCCAACATCGGCCAGGGTGATGTTCTCTGGATGATCCGCCAGGCGCATTTCCAGGGACTCCAGGCAAAGCTGGGTGGTGGGGTGGGCACCGGTACCAAAGGCCACCCCTGGATCTAACCGCAGTACCAATCGTTGGTTATCGGCAGGGGGGGTGAGCCAAGCGGGGGTAACCAACAGGCGATCGCCAATTGGCTCAGGTTGCCAGTGCTGTTTCCAACTTTTCGACCAGTCCTCCTCGTCAATTAGGCTCCAGCTCACCTGGGGGGGCTGGACATCACTACACAGGGCATCTTGTTTGACCCCCAGGGCTAGGGCAGAGAGATCCAACAACTCCAAGCGGTGCTGGGGAAAGTAAGCCTGCACCAAGCAGGCCGCCCCCCGTTGCTGGCTGGCCGTACCCTGGCTGCCAAAGCTGTCCAGCCGCCAAAATACGGTTTCTTCTAGGGTTGGATCACAGAGGACCTGAACTGCCCACCAGTGGGGTGTTACCGCCGTCATGGCCAGGACTCCCCTTAAAGGTTAACCGTATAGGCATCGCGAATCCCTTCCAGCTTGGTGATCTCAGCCAAAATGCCCTCCGGCAGAGGGTCATCCAGACTCAGCACCATCACCGCATCGCCGCGCACAATTTTGCGGCCCACCTGCATGCTAGCGATATTCACGTTGAAGCTACCCAGAAGGGAGCCGATTTTACCGATGATCCCCGGCATATCCCGGTGTAGGGTAAAAAGCATATGTCGGGTGGGGGGGACATTGATGGGGAAGTCATCAATATCGGTTACCCGAATTTCGCTACCACCTAACAGTACACCGGTCACCGTATGTTCGCCCAGGTTGCCCTTGGCGGAAATCCGCAGCGACCCCGTATAATCTCGAATATTGGCATCTCGGGTTTCAATCACATGGATGCCCCGTTCCTTGGCTTCAATAGCGGCGTTAACGTAGTTCACCCGTTCCTGCAGCGCATTGGAGAGTAGCCCCTTGAGGGTGGCAATCATAATGGGCTGGCTATCTCCGGAGGCAATGTCTCCCTGCAGGCGAACGGTGAGTTCCTGGACTCGCCCGCCGGCCAGTTGGCCGACTAAATTGCCCAGGGTTTCCGCCAGCTGCAGGTAAGGCCGTAGCTGCTGTAGCACCTCCGGCCGTAATCCCGGAATATTGACGGCGGAGCGGGCTGGTAGACCCAGCAGCACATCTCGAATTTGTTCGGCCACGTCAATGGCGACATTCACCTGGGCTTCTTCCGTTGAGGCCCCTAGGTGGGGAGTGAGAATCACATTCTGATCAAGCTGACGGAGTTCTGACTCCCCTAGGGGTTCCGTTTCATAGACATCCAGGGCGGCGCCGCCAATCTGCCCCTGGCGGAGGGCCTCGGCCAGGGCCGCCTCATCAATAATCCCCCCACGGGCACAGTTGACGATCCGCACCGTAGGTTTCATCAAGGCCAGGGTACGGGCGTTAATCAGATGGGTCGTTTCTGGGGTTTTGGGCAGGTGCAAGGTAATGTAGTCTGACTCCCGAAACAGTAAGTCTAAATCCACCAGGCGACAGCCTAACTGCTCTGCTCGCTCACTGGAAATGAAGGGATCGTAGGCTAGCAACCTCATCCCCATGGCCCGAGCCACCGTTGCCACATGGGATCCAATTTTGCCTAAGCCCACTACCCCTAGGGTTTTCTTATAGACCTCGACGCCGGTGAAAGCGCTGCGCTTCCATTCACCCGCCTTGACCGACCGATCGGCACTGGGAATGTAGCGGGATAGGGCCATCATCATCGCTAGGGCATGTTCGGCGGCGGCGATGGTATTCCCCTCCGGTGAGTTAACCACCAAAATACCCCGTCGGGTGGCCTCGGCCACGTCAACGTTGTCTACGCCCACTCCGGCTCGTCCAATGATCTTAAGGTGCTGGGCGGCTTCAATGACCGCCTTGGTCACCCGGGTGCCAGAGCGAATCATCAGGCCGTCGTAATCCCCAATGATGTTAACCAGGGCTTCGGGGGAAAGACCGGTATTCACATCCACCTGCGCGACTTGGGACAGAATATCCAGGCCTACCTGATCGATCGGGTCGGAAACAAGAACCTTGGACATGGCTAAATCATTAGTTACAAGGACAGCGGGAAGGAGGGCAATGAAAAAATGTCACAAGGATCTACTCTACTGCAAAGGTGCATGCTCCAAGTAGTCGGCTTGATACTAAAGGCTGGCCAGGCCTCGGAGCAGATCGGACCGCCAGAGTGGCTAAATGCCTAGGTTTTGAGCTTGCCAAAGCGGCGATCGCGCTGCTGATAGGCCGCCATAGCCCGATGGAATTCACTAATATCAAAGTCGGGCCACAGGGTATCAGTAACATAAATCTCAGCATAGGCCAATTGCCATAGCAAGAAATTACTAATGCGCATTTCCCCACTGGTGCGGATCAATAGATCGGGATCGGGCAGGTTAGCGGTGTAGAGATGCTGGCTAAACAGAGCTTCGGTGATCTCCTCAGGCGCCAGCACCCCGGCCTTGACCTGGCTAGCCAGGGCGCGACAGGCCTGGACAATTTCCTCTCGACCCCCATAGTTGGTGGCCACGGTAAAATCAATGCCCTGGTGGTGTTGGGTTTTACTGACCGCCAATTGAATCTCCGCTTGCAGAGAGGCCGGTAGGGCAATCAAGTCGCCTACAAAGCGAATGCGGACATTTTCGGCCATCATTTCCATCAATTCTTGCCGCAGTACCCGCTCAAACAGCGTCATTAAGAAATCCACCTCCTCCATCGGCCGTCCCCAGTTTTCTGTGGAAAAGGCGTAGGCGGTGAGGGCTCCGATCCCCCAGTCACGGCAACACCGTAATAGAGTTTTGAGGGTATCAACACCCCGGCGATGGCCCATCACCCGGGGCAGTCCCCGACGCTTAGCCCAGCGCCCATTACCATCCATAATTACCGCCACATGTTGGGGTAGATGATCGGGCTTTAAATCGTCAGGTAAGCTATAGCGGACAACAGGCTTGGGGGTCATTTCTGCTTGGGAGGAGAGGATGGGGTGCGGCCCAGAAGACGAAGTAAGCATGTTACCAGCCGGTGCCCCAGTTGTCGGCCTAGGGTCCTTAGCTGGGGAGCCACTGGTTCACGATCACTAGCCTTAGTAAACTTAGTTCGCAGAATACTGCGCAGGCGGCTACTGGTCAAAGGTCGATCTAGCATACCGCCCTCCGCCAGGGAAATTGAACCGGTTTCTTCTGAAACCACCACACAGACACAACCCTCCACCCGCTCCGTGATCCCCATGGCGGCTCGGTGCCGGGTACCCAGCTGGCGGGAGGCTATCCGTTCTGAAATCGGTAAAATGACGCCCGCGGCAATCACTCGGGCGCCCCGGATTAATAGGGCTCCATCGTGGAGTAGGGTGCTGGTTTGAAAGATGGTTTGAATCAATTCCTTAGAAACTTCGGCATTCAGCCTCACCCCTGGCACGGAGAAGTCACGATCGTCAATGGGCTTATCGGTTTCTAAGATTAACAGAGCTCCGGTGCGGTTTTGGGAAAGTTCTTTCACGGCATCAACAATCTCATCGATCACACTGTCCGGCTTGGGCAGGGTCACTCGGGAGGGCCGCAGCAACTCAGTCAGTTGTCCTTGGCCGAGCAGTTCCAGGAGGCGGCGAAACTCGCCTTGCAGCATAAAGGCCATGGCCACGGCTGACCCCACTACCAGTTTGTCGAGCACAAACCCCAATAGGCCAAGACCGACCGACTTACTTAGGGCGGCGGCTAACATCAGGAAAATCAAGCCCCGTACCATCCAGAGGGTGCGGCGATCGCCGATCACCACCAACACCACATAGCTGAGCAATAACACCAGGGCAATATCCAGAACCTGCAGCGTTAACCTGACCTGATCCAGGTGTATCAGCCATTGCTCCCAGAGGTAGTTCATGCCATGTCAGGAGGGATTGGGGTTGGGCTTAGGTATTGGTGAGGCCATTACCTGCCGCTCACGCTGTAGCTAGGGGATGGGGCATCCTACCCAGAGGCGGCCATGGGCAAACCTAGGGTCTCTGGTAGGCAGTCCTGCCGCAGCAGATCCCGCAAGCCTTCACGTCGCAAAATCAATTGGGCATCACCGTTTTTGACCAGGACGGCGGCGGGTCGAGGCACTCGATTGTAATTCGAGGCCATGCTGTAATTGTAGGCACCGGTGGCCGCCACAGCGATGACGTCATGGGTCTCCAGGGTGGGTAAGGGGGCGTCCTTAATCAGAATATCCCCAGATTCACAGTGTTTGCCCGCCAGGGTAATGCGCTGGTCCAGGGGGGCAGACATGCGGTTAGCCAGGAGGGCCCGATAGAGGGACTGGTAGGTAATCGGTCGAGGATTATCCGACATGCCACCGTCCACCGCCACGTAGGTGCGCAACCCAGGAATTGGTTTTTGGCTACCCACCCGGTAGGCGGTAATGCAGGCGGAGCCAATCAGCGATCGCCCCGGTTCACACAGTAACCTAGGCAAAGGCAATTGCTGGGCCTGACAGGCCGCCACCACACTGTCACAGACGGTTTTCACCCAGGTGTCAATGCTGGGGGGATCATCCGCCTCAGTGTAGCGAATACCCAGGCCACCCCCCACGTCCAACTCCGTCAGGTTGAGCCCGTAACGCTGGGCCTCTAGCAACCACTGCGCCATCACCGCCCCCAAATCCTGATGGGGGTTGAGTTCAAAAATTTGGGAGCCAATGTGGGCATGCACCCCCAGGCAGTGTAGTTGGGGGTGCTCTGATAAAAACTTAAATACCGATTCGATTTGATCAGGATCAAAGCCAAACTTGCTATCCAGGTGACCGGTGCGAATGTATTCGTGGGTGTGGCACTCAATCCCCGGAGTAATCCGCAGCAAGATTGGAACGGGCTGACTGGCCGCCGCCGCCAGATCCGCCAGGGTGTGCAACTCCAGCCAGTTGTCGACCACCACCCGACAGCCGACTGACTGGGCTAGGGTGAGTTCCTCAAGGGACTTATTGTTACCGTGGAAATAAATTACCTCAGGGGAGACGCCCACCTCACTGGCGGCAAACAACTCCCCGGCTGACACGACATCAATGCCCAGCCCCTCGGCGGCGACGATGGCACAAACCGCCATACAGTTCCAAGCTTTAGAGGCATAGAGCACCAACGCCTCCCCCGGATAGTAGCGCTCAAAGCCCTGGCGGTACTGCTGACAGGCGGTGCGCAGGGTGTGGTCATCCAGGATGTAGAGGGGGGAGCCAAACTGTTCCACCAGATCCACCACGTCACAACCGCCAATCACCAGATGGTCTGCGGCATTGACCGTGGCGGTCAGGGGCAGCAGACTTTGGTTCGGGGATGACTCCAGTCCCTCTCCTCGGATCGCTAGGTACTGAGTGCTCCCCAGGGTGGTGGCGGCGAATGTGGATACCATGACAAATTCCTGCTGATTTTCTGCCGGGTTGAATAGGTGCAGAGCCCACTGCCTATCCTACTGGACCCTGGGCCCGATGCGACCGGGGGTGCCGTTGACAGCTACGGCAACAGTGTACAATCAAGAGCCCGTTACAACACAGATCCATGGCTGAAATTTCCTGCCTGGAACCGACACCTCAGGATATTCCTGCCCTGGTTGATCTAGACCAGCGATCGCTGGGTGGCCTTTGGTCTGCCCCCACCTACCAACGAGAGATTGACAGTCCAAACAGTTGTCTGCGGATTCTCACCAGGGCTACCCCCGACACCCCTAAAGTAATTGGGCTGGGGTGCTACTGGGCGATTTTGACCGAAGCCCACCTGACCTTACTGGCGGTGGATCCTGCCTACCAGGGACGGGGACTTGGACAATGGCTGTTGATCCAGTTACTAGCGGATGCCCGACGGCGGGGGTTAGAGCAGGCTACTCTGGAGGTGCGCTGTTCTAACCAGGGGGCTATTTCGCTCTATCAACGCTTTGGCTTCCAAACGCTGGGCCAGCGCCAGGGTTACTACACCGATGGGGAAGATGCCTTGATCCTCTGGCAGAAGTCCCTACAGAGTGCTGAGTTTCATCGCTTACTGCACCAGCAAGCAGCCCGGGCAAGTCAGCGTTTACACCGGCAGGGGTGGCATTGCAAGCAACCGGGGTCTTGATGGCCGATCCCCAACGGAGTACCACAGAATAACTAGAGGTGAGGAAAACCCTCTGTTTGGTTGGACACAACCCGCAAAATTCCCTGTGCTAGAATTTCCCTATCCGGCACGCACCAGGTGATTATTACCATCATGTTTGAACGCTTCACAGAAAAAGCTATCAAGGTCATCATGCTGGCTCAGGAGGAAGCCCGGCGGCTTGGCCATAATTTTGTAGGCACCGAGCAAATCCTCCTTGGGTTGATTGGCGAAGGCACCGGCGTCGCTGCCAAGGTGTTGAAGTCCATGGGGGTTAACCTCAAGGATGCCCGCATTGAGGTAGAAAAGATTATTGGCCGTGGGTCGGGTTTTGTGGCGGTGGAGATTCCCTTCACGCCTCGAGCTAAGCGCGTGCTGGAACTTTCCCTAGAGGAGGCCCGCCAGTTGGGCCATAACTACATTGGTACTGAACACCTGTTGCTGGGGCTAATCCGCGAAGGGGAGGGCGTAGCCGCCCGGGTGCTGGAAAACCTCGGGGTGGATCTCTCCAAGGTACGGACCCAGGTGATCCGCATGCTGGGGGAAACCGCCGAAGTATCCACCGGCGG
>CAYVMR010000020.1:0-21344 GCA_964452545.1 uncultured bacterium | reverse complement strand
CCCACCAAAGTGACCCGTATGGCCCTGCAGAATGCCGCCTCCGTGGCCGGCCTCCTCAAGGTTAAAGACCAGGTGCCCGCTGGAGCCACGGTGGTATGCGTGTTGACTGGCAATGGTCTAAAGGATCCTGACACCGCCATTACCCACAGTCAGAACCAGGTCAAGGCGGGGCTGAGCCCTGACCTGGATACCCTGGCCGGGGCCATGGGGTTTTAACTATCCTGTCGTACTCGCTCTGCCCATACCCGGGTGGGCAGGCCCCAGACATAGATGAAGCCCTCGGCGGCGCGGTGATCGAATTGATCGTCGTCGCTGTAGGTGGACAGGGTTTCGCTGTAAAGCGCCAGATCAGACCGGCGCCCCACTACCCGGGCGTTCCCCTTGAACAGTTTCATCCGCACGGTGCCGGTCACCCGTTCCTGGGTCTTTTGAATAAAGGCATCCAGAGCTAACTTTAGGGGGCTATACCAGAGACCGTTGTAGACCAGTCGGCTGTAGGTTTCTTCAATATTGCGTTTGTAGTGGGTGATATCACCGGTGAGGGTGAGACTTTCTAGATCGCGGTGGGCATCAATTAACACCAGCAGGGCCGGTGCTTCGTAGATTTCCCGAGACTTGATCCCCACCAGGCGGTTTTCAATCATGTCAATTCGACCAACGCCATGGCGACCGGCGATCGCATTTAACTCCGTAATCAAGGCCACCGGTGCCAGGGCCTGGCCATTTAGGTGGGTGGGTAGGCCTTGGGTAAAGCCAATCTCTACGTACTCGGGCTGATCGGGGGTGTGTTCGATCGCCTGGGTCATCAAGAACACCTCTTCCAGGGGCTCATTCATGGGGTCCTCCAGGGGACCGGCCTCAATACTGCGACCCAGCAGATTGCGATCGATGCTATAGGGGCTAGACTTTTTCACCGGGAAACTGAGGCCATGGCCCTCTCCGTAGGCAATGGTTTGCTCCCGACTCATGCCCCATTCCCGGGCGGGGGCGAGCACCTTGAGATCGGGGTTGAGGGCCGCGATGGCCACATCGAAACGGACCTGATCGTTGCCCTTACCGGTGCATCCATGGGCCACGGCATCGGCACCGTAGCGATCGGCGGCCTCCACCAAAGCTTTGGCGATCAGGGGGCGGGCCAGGGCGGTGGAGAGGGGGTAACGATTTTCGTAGAGGGCATTGGCTTGAATGGCGGGGAAGGCATAGTCACGGATAAACTCCGCCGTCAGGTCCGCCACCAGGGATTCGGTTACCCCCGCATCCAGGGCCTTTTGGCGGATGGGCTCCAGCTCATCCCCCTGACCCAGGTCAGCCGCCAGGGTAATCACTTCCTTCACCCCCCACTCCTGCATCAGGTAGGGAATGCAAACGGTGGTGTCAACCCCGCCGGAATAGGCTAAAACAACTTTATCGGCACGGCCCATGCTGGTGTCCTGCTTACTGACCTACAGGGGTTATATTACTGGTTGTTTGCCGTTTCGCCGAAGTTCTGATTATAAAGAAAGCCTGACATATGTCCCCGTCCCTGCCACCCCTCTGCACCGACACTGTCTGGGCTATTCTTAACGATCAGTTGGCGGATGCGGTGGTTAACCAGCTGGTGTGGTGCCAGTTGGGCTACCGCTACGATGCCGAGGGCGATCGCTGGGCCAGTGACAGGGTTGATCCGGCCTGGGCAGAACCCTACCCCGAGCCGCCAGATTTTATCGCTAGCCGGCCAGCCACGATCAAACTGAGCCGATCCCTGGCCCCCCAGCACAAACAACTGCTGAAGGAAAAACTTGGCTTTAGGGGGTATACCGTTGACCAGCTGGTGCCCCGCCTCACCCGTCGGGCCACCATGGCCAACTGGTTGCTGGCCCAGTTGGAACCTGAGGTGCCCCAGTAGGCTAGAACGCCCCCTAGGCGTTATGCTATCTCTGGTGAATTTTTCCTAACTTTTACTAAGGGGTATGACTATGAACTGGCCCAGTCGGTTACTCCTCCTCAGCCTTTGTACCCTCTTAGGGGTGAACATGGTGGGCTGTGGGGGGAGCAAGCAGGGGGACTCCACTGGTCAGACTGACACCTTGCCCCCCGAGGTGACCTCCGTTCCCCCCACCCCACCCCCATCAGAGCCGGTGTCGCCTACCCCTGCCCCGGTCCAGCCGGGCTCGCCACCCCCCACCCCCGCTGAGCCTGGTGGCGTAGGTACCGTTCTGACCCCCCCCAAACCGGCCCAGCTAATCAGTAGCGAGCCGGGCTCCCGCATTAACCTCCGCTCTGGGCCCAGCACGAGTACGGCCGCTAAGGGTTATGGCTTCATGGGGGATCCGGTGCAGTTGCTGCGGTCCACCCAGGGCAGCGACGGCCTCTGGTACTATGTCAAGTTTGAAAAATCCGGTGCGGAGGGTTGGATTCGTAGTGACTTTATTAATACCAGTGGACGGGCTCAGCCCTTGGCCAGTCGAGCCGCCCAGAGTAGTCAGTGTCAAGGCCGACTGGAATCCCTAGCGTTTACCGCCTTCTACGATGCCAATGGGTTCAATCTGGTGCGTTTCCAAAACCTGGAGACCAAAAATAGCTTCGATAGCCCCCTCATCCGGCAGGGCAGCACTAACCAGGGTCACCCCCTCTATACGGGCACAGCGACTCCCCCCACCGGTGGCAGTTACCCGGTGCAGCTCACTGACCTATCGGGAGGGAACCCCGGTGGCGGCTCTCAGGTGTCGGTGAACTATATCAATATGGTGGGTAATGCCACCTGTCCCTAGGGTTGATCAGCTTGCCCCCGACCGGGTTGCCATTATCCACGAGTGGTTGGCGGCGCGGGCCGGTTCAGAAAAGGTGGTGGAGCAGATGCTGGGTCTATTTGATCAGGCAGACCTGTTCAGCCTGGTCAATTTCCCGTTGGGTCATGCTCCCCCTCACATTCCTCCCCATACCCGGGTTTACACCTCCTTTATCCAACACCTGCCCCTGGCCCGGCGGTATTTTCGCCAGTATCTACCCCTCATGCCCCTGGCGATCGAACAGTTTGACCTAAGCCCCTATGACTTGGTGATCTCCAGTAACCATGCGGTGGCCAAGGGGGTGATTACTCGGCCCGATCAGCTGCACGTTAGCTATGTGCACACGCCGATTCGCTATGCTTGGGACCTGCAGCACCAGTACCTGAACCAGCTGGGTCGGGGGCCCCGCTCCTGGGTCACCCGCTTGATTTTGCATTACCTCCGCCTCTGGGATTTGGCTGCCGCTCACCGGGTGGATTGTTTTGTGGCTAACTCCAACTACGTCGCCAAACGCATTTGGAAAACCTACCGCCGCTCCGCTAAGGTGATTTATCCACCGGTGGCGGTGCAACGGTTTAACTGCCATCGTCCACGGCAGGATTTTTATCTGACGGTCTCCCGTTGTGTGCCCTATAAGCGGGTCGACCTGGCGATCGCCGCCTTTAACCAATTGGGCAAACCCCTGGTGGTGATTGGTGATGGCCCCACCTTTAGCCAGTTACACCGGGCGGCCAAAGCCAATATTACCTTCCTCAGGAACCCGGACGATGCTGTCGTGTCTGATTATATGGAGCGCTGTCGAGCCTTCGTCTTCACCGCCGAGGAAGACTTTGGCATTACCGTGGTGGAGGCCCAAGCGGCCGGGGCACCCGTGATTGCCTACGGTCGCGGCGGTAGTGCTGAGACGGTGATTCCTCACCAAACCGGGGTTTTATTCCAACAGCAAACCCCTGCCGATTTAGTCGAAGCCGTGATCTATTTTGAGGCTAACCAGGGTAATTTTGACCTAGAAAGAATTCGTGGCCATGCGGAAGGGTTTTCGGAACAGCGATTTCAACAGCAGTTAAAGGGTTGGCTACAACAGCAATGGATGAAATTTCAACAGGGCCATAGTTTAGAGTAATCTCGTTAAGGTAGCAGGGTGGGAGGCTATGTTTATTCTGCAACAGGCGGTTAATCCGGTCATTGCCTCTGTAAAAATGTCTACCCGGTCCATGCCCATGATTGGGCTGTTGGTCGGCGCTGATTTACTAGCCCTGGTCCTAGCCAGCGTCGTGAGTGTCTACATTCGTTTGGCCTTTGATGGACAATACGTGCCCTTGCTTTACTGGCAGCTGTGGCCCATCTTGGCGGTCTTTATCCTGGCCTATGCCCTGGCGGGTCTATACCCAGGGGTCTGTGTTAGCCCCGTAGACGAACTGCGACGAGTGGTGGTGTGTACCAGCTTCATCTATCTGGTGCTCGGGTCGGGCTTTTTTCTGGTGCGGCAGGGGGAAGTCTATTCCCGGGGCGTCTTTTTAATGGCTTGGGTGCTGTCTCTCGGCTTTGTCCTCCTGGGTCGATTGCTGGTTCGCCATCTGTTTGCGCGCTGTGAGTGGTGGGGCTATCCCGTGCTGATTTTGGGCGGAGGTCGCACCGGTGCCCTGGTGATTCAGACCCTGCTGCACCAACCCTGGTTTGGCCTCAAGCCCGTGGCGGTCTTGGATGACGATCCATCCCGACGGGGCTACCTCTGCGGTATTCCGGTGGTGGGGGCCCTGGCCGCTGCGCCGATGCTGGCCCGTCAACGGGATATTCACTATGCTATAGTGGCCATCCCTGGGGTCAACCGGCAGCGTTTGCTGACCATCCTGGAGCAGTACGGTAATGGTTTTGCCCACCTGTTGATGATCCCCGATCTATTTGGGCTAGCGAGCCTTTGGGTAGGGGCGAAGGACTTGGGCGGTGTCTTGGGGCTGGAAATTAGTCAACGACTGCTTTTGCCAGGGTCACGGGTCACCAAGGCATTGCTAGATATGGTCCTGACCACCCTGGTAGGGCTCCTGCTTCTTCCTCTGGTGCTGACCATTGCGGTTTTAGTCAAGTTGGACTCCCCTGGTCCCGTGTTCTACGGCCAAAAGCGCCTCGGCCGGAATGGTACGCCCTTTATGGCTTGGAAGTTTCGTTCCATGGTGCAAAATGCCGATCAGGTCTTAGACCACTATTTTCAGGCCAACCCGGAGCTGCAGCGGCAGTGGCAAGCAGACCGTAAGCTCCGCTACGATCCCCGCATCACTCGGATCGGTCACTTTTTGCGACGCACCAGCCTGGACGAACTCCCCCAGCTCTGGAACGTACTACGGGGGGAGATGAGCCTGGTGGGGCCCCGTCCTATCGTGGGCGAGGAAATTGCTCGCTACGCTGATACCTATAAACTTTATACCCGGGTGTTGCCGGGGTTGACGGGGCTGTGGCAGGTGTCGGGTCGCAATAACATCTCCTACCCTGAGCGGGTCAACCTGGATGCCTACTACGTTAGGAACTGGTCCGTATGGCTGGATATTTATATCCTGATCCGCACCGTTTGGGTGGTGATTACTGCGGACGGAGCCTACTAGTGTGACCCAGCCCCTCAGGCCAGCCCGATTTTCCCTTGAGCTCCTGGTTTTCCTTAGCCTGCTAGTGTTGCCCTACGTCAGCTATGGGGCCCTGGTGGGGTTAGGGCTCACCCTGCTGGTGTGGCTGTGGCGGTGGGGTAAACAGGTGTGGTCACTGCTCTATCGTCAAGGATGGGTCGGGTTAACCTTGCTGCTAGGCCTGAGTGTAGTCGCCTCGAAAAACCCCCTGGAGTCAGCCCTGGAGGCTTTAAACTTTTGGCCCTTTTTTATTTTCTATGCCGCCCTGGTCGTGGCGATCAACCAACTCCCCCAGCCCTGGCTCACCCTACGCCGTTGGGCCCATGGGCTAGTACTGGCCAGTTTACCGGTTTCCCTACGGGCCCTAGTGGAGTTTTATCTCAAGGCCCCTACCAACCTGGCCCGTTGGAGCGGGCATCCCTGGCTGAACTGGTTGTACCTGGAACCTGACCGCGGCCATCGGGCTGACTCCGTGTTTGGCCACCCCAATGTCCTGGCTAGTTACCTGGTGATTATCCTGGGTTTGGGACTGGGTCTCTGTGTCACTTACCTGTCGAGGCCACCCAGCCGCTGGCGTTACGCTATCTATGGAGCCACCGGCCTGGCCCTGGTGGGGATTTTCTGTTCTGGGTCGCGTAATGGTTTGCTGGTGGCGGGGCTGCAGCTAGTCTTGTTTTTTATGGTGGCACGGTCGGGGCGATCGCTGCTCTGGGCAGGCCTGGCTATGGGCCTGGCTATGGTGATCGCCATGGGGGTATGGGGCGTGGGGGGACGCAGCCTGATCACCGCCCTCAGCACCGCTACCCTACGGCTGGATGCCTGGCGCCTGGCCCTGGAGATGATTCCCCAGCACCCCTGGTTGGGCAGTGGACTGGGCACCTTCAAACAACTCTATAATCCCGCTAATTTCGCCGTCCCCGATGATCTGCTTCCCCACGCCCATAACCTCTGGTTGACCCTGGCCACTGAGGTCGGTTTGCCTTTTACCCTGGGTTTAACCCTGGTGGTGGGGGCCATCGTTTTGCGGGGCACCCTTGACCTGGTCAGGGGGCCAGGCCAGAACCCCGATCAAGCCCTAGCCATGGGTTATTGGCTTGCCTTCATCGGCACCGCCCTGTTTGCCATCTTTGACATTCCCTTCTACGATGCCCGAGTGAATGTACTGGGTTGGTTGTTACTGGCGGTGCTCCAACAGCTGCCACATTACCTAGGCAAGGGCACCCCATCGGCTACATTAGGAAGCAAGATTGTTTAAAGCCTTAATCAAGCCCATGACCCGCCTTGCCTATCGACGTAGACGCCACCTAGCCAGCGCCATCCAGGTCGTGGTAGCTGTTCTGCTGACCCTGGCTGTCGCTGTCAGTGCATTTTACCTGTGGCCTCACCGATTTATGTGGCCTGATGTGTTTGGAACAGCGGTTTTTTGCGTACAAACCCCTGAGAAATGGGTAGCCCTAACCTTTGATGATGGGCCGGATCCCAAGTATACGCCCGCCATCGCCGACCTGCTGCAACGTTACCAGGCCAGGGCCACCTTCTTTGTCCTGGGTCGCCATGGCGAACAACACCCCGACATTCTCAAGGATCTGATGGCGGCGGGCCATGAATTGGGTAACCACACCTTTAACCACCCCAACCTCAATTTCACCCTACCCCCCACTATTTATGCAGAGATCAGCCAGGCCGATGCCGTTCTCAAACAGGTTAAATACCCTGACCCGGTTTATTTTCGCCCCCCCTACGGGCGATCGGGCTTGACCGTCACCTCGACGGTCAAGCCCTTGGGACGGACCTTAATTTTGTGGGACATTGATCTAATGGACTGGGCTAGCCCTCCGGTGGCCACCATGACCACTACCCTGGCGCAACAGCTCAAACCAGGAGCGATTGTGCTCCTCCATGACGGCAGTGCCGGAGCCGATGTCACCAACCCTAAGGCGACGGACAGTCGGCAAAACACCGTTGATGCGGTGGAGAACATACTCGCCACCTATACGGCCCAGGGCTATCGCTTTGTCACTGTCTCAGAGTTACTAGGAGCCGGTGAGGCGCTGCCGTCTTTGCCGCAGTGTCAGAAGCGCCCTCCGGCCTAAAAAATCGGCTAGACCTAAATCAGCTTCACCAACCGCAGACCAAAATAAAGGCCTAACGCCAAGCCAACCATCGCCGCCAGAAACACCACAAACGCCAGAAAACCCATCGTTAACCTCCAGGACTGGTATAGGAATTCTCTTTATTGAACCATGCCAGGGCAATGGGGAGATAACCCTTTTATCTACAGAGCGTTGACCAGAACAGGTCAGGGTGGATCGGCCCAGGTTAATACTGGCTCGGTATTCTATGGCTCAGCATTCTAGCTCGCCTGGTTCGACCGAGCGCTCTCGCCGAAGTCTACCTGACTAGGACGATAAATGGGCCCGACCCGCCAGCAATTGTTCCTCAAGGGCCGCAATGCGATTGTAGGCGGCGGTGAGTTGGGCGGTTAACCGCTGAATCTGGATATCTTGAGAAAAGTGGGCCTGGTGAGGATGGCGATCCAGCGTCATGTGGGTACTGTCGACCAAAACATCCTTGTGTTCGCAGACCGCATCCAGCAAGCTTTGGTTGTAGAGTTGAGCTGGATCATGGGTAGTCGCTATGGCAAGGTGATGACCCGGTTCTCCGCTGGACTCCTGCTGGGCCGTGGCTAAGATCATGGAAATTTGAGCATTGATCTGATCAATCATTTGGTGGAGAGCGTCAACTTTATCGGTCAAAACCACGACCTGTGTCTGTATAGAATCCATAGGACGCCGTGCTCTAAATTTCAATCCCTATGGTAGATCTGGGCTCCCAGATTGGCGGGGGTTTTCTAGATTATTTAACCTTTATTGGTATATTTTCGAAAAACGCCTCAGTCTAGAGAATTTTTATTTCCAGATCATCAAATCTCTTAAAGAAACATGGTCTTTTGTAAAATGCTACCCTGTCCCTGCCTGGAATACCCTCTGTTGGCCAGTAAAAAAGCTCTAGGTCTAGTCCGAGGATCAAAACCATGGTCTATTCTCTGTCTAGTCAGCTTTTTCTATAGTAAGGATGACAGCCTCAGCGGTTCCTTTGTTTAGCCCTATCCCTCCCTCGCCATGACCATTTCAGGATTTCTTCGTGACGCCCAGCAGTGGTTTTCCCGCACCCCGGAACGGGCCCTTAGGCAAGCCTACGAGGCGGCCCAAATGATTGAAGCCATCGAGCGCGATTACTTTGGGGGTAACCCGATCGCCGCCCGCTATGGCAACTATGGGGAGGGGGCCATGACCTACTTCCAGGGGGAACTGAAAAAATATCTCAACCTGATTCGGGTGCGGCTGGCGGAATTTCGTACCAGTCGTACGGTGATTCGCATCTCCAACCCATCGATTTTGGAGGTGGACCTACCCAGCCAAACCACGGACAATTTGGCGATCAACCGGGTGGATCGCCAGGCCATTTGGTTTCGTCAATTACAGTTAATTGATCAGGTGCTGGCTCGTTATCAAACCTTAGAGGAGGCCAGTAGCCGCCTGATCACCCTGACCAATGGGGGCAGGTCAGGGTTAGCGGCGCCGACCTCGGGTTGGTTGGGGCGATCGCCCCAACCGTCTTCCGCCCTGCCGACCTATGGCAGCGTTGGTCAATCGGCGGGGGCGATCGCGACGCCCAGTGACCCCGGTCAAACCCCTGGCGGCAACGATAACCTGACTGACCGCGTCAACGTCCTGCCCCGATCCATTCTGCGCACCGTGGATCGCATTCGCCAGGATCTGGATCCTAACTCTGAACAGGAAGTGATCCAGGATTTTCGGCGTTCTAAGTCCAGAACCACGGGGGCCATCCGTTTCCTGCTATTGATGGTGATCGTGCCCCTGCTCACCCAGCAATTTACCAAAACCTTTGTGGTGGGCCCCGTGGTAGAACGGTTGCGACCGGATACACCGGCGGAGGTCTTCCTCAACGTTGAGATGGAGGAAGAGGCCCTGCACGAGCTCCAAAAATTTGAAGAGCGATTACGGTTTGAGACCCTGATCGGTAAAGCCCCTGCCCTTTCCGAAGCGGCCATAGAGGAGCAGGTGCGGGCTAAGGCTGGCGAAATTGAGGACCTATACCGACAGCGCAGTGATGATGCGATTAAGAATATCTTTGCCGATGTCCTGGCCGCGATCGCCTTTGCCCTGCTGTTAATGTTTCGCAAGACAGACGTGGCCAATCTCAAATCCTTCATTGATGAGATTGTCTATGGTCTTAGCGATAGTGCCAAGGCTTTTATCATTATTTTATTTACCGATACCTTTGTGGGGTTTCACTCCCCCCACGGCTGGGAAATCCTTCTGGAGGGCTTGTCTCGCCATCTGGGGCTGCCCGCCAGTCGGGACTTTATCTTTCTGTTCATTGCCACCTTCCCGGTGATCCTGGATACGGTCTTTAAGTATTGGATTTTCCGCTACCTTAATCGCATTTCCCCCTCGGCAGTGGCCACCTATAAAGATATGAATGAGTAGTTGGCTAACCCACCGGGCTGGGCGGCAGCTGGCTGAGCGATCGACCCAAGCCAGTTAAACAGCTGGCACTGAGCAGGATCGGCGGCAAACCTAGAGGCGCTACAACTATAACTAAGGATTTCATCCAGGATAGAGGCCTGAGGGCTTACCCGGTCAATCTAGTTATCCAGTGGATTAGCCTGACTATCTTTATCTTTTTGTAAGGATAATGATGAGGCCGATCACCAAGCCAACTTCAAAGAGTTGTTAAGATCATCCCAAGGGGACTTAACCAAACCATAAAGCCGTTCTAGAGTAGAAAAAAGAATCAATATAGAACCGTAAATTCTTCATATTTGTCTAGTTTATCGAGGGTTAATCCAAGGGGAGGATAAAAATGGTGTTTGCTAATCGTATCGTTGTTGAACCTGCTTCCTTGCCGTTAGCCTGGCTGAGCCGGGTACAGCGTCCCCTCGCTCGTTTGGGTCTTTTAATCAGTTGTTTAGGCCTGGTCTCCGCTGGATTCGCAACCCAGGCCGGCTATGGTCTGGCTCAGGCGACCCCGACTGCCGTCGTAACCCAGCCTGCCCCTAGCTTTCCTGGTCCTGGGCGCTATCTGTTTGGCCAGGTCCCCACCCCTAACCAAATTGGCCAGGGCTACATGGTTCTGGAGAGCACTGGTCATCAGATCTACGGTGCAGTGTACTTTCCCAGTTCCTCCTTTGATTGCTTCCAGGGCCAGGTCCAGGGAAACCAGTTCGCCATGACCATTGTTGACAGCTACACCCAGGAAGCCTATCCCTATCAGGTCGCCCTGGTCACCGATACCGCGATCGCCAGTACGAATTTGCCCCAGGGGCTCTCCCCCATCAACTTGAGTGGCTTTCACCCAATTCAGGAGCTTAGCGATCAGGACCTGAGCATGCTAGAGGTTTGCCGGCCGCGCTAAGCCAACGCCACCGTTAAGCTCTGCCAGGCTTGATCCTAGTAACTCAGTTAACGGTTATCAGCTAACGGTTATCCTATGCTAGGAGCGTGACCGCTTTTACCGCAATTAGTGTGAATGCAGCAGAACAGGCTAACACCATCGAGTTCGCCAGTAAAATCGCTACCGTTGTAGGCCTGTTCAAGGCTACTTTCCCCGATCTGAGGGCCGATCTAAAACCCTGGGCCAACGATCGCGAGACTCGTAATCTGGTCGATCCTGACTCCATCGATTTGGGTTTCCATTTTCCTGGGGTCAGTCGCCCTTTGCAATGTCGTAGCTTACTGGTACAGATCCGCTGTCATAGCGATCCGGGAAGCCAAGATCGCCGGGTGATTGGTTTGGAGGTGGCGGGTTTTGACCATCGCGGCAAGCAATGGACCCTATCCACCATCAATGACTGGAGCTTTGCAGGCGAGTCGATACCCGATCGGACCTGTGGTGAACAGCTCAAGCACTGTTGCCGTCAAACCTTGGTATTATTTACCCTATCCTCCGACCCCCAACCATGACCTCCCTGATCCAAGCCCTCCCCAAGGCCGAACTTCACCTCCACATTGAGGGCACCCTGGAGCCAGAAATGATGGTCAGCCTGGCCCAACGCAATGGCCTTACCCTGCCCTACGACTCTGTGGAGGCGGTGCGGGCGGCCTACCAGTTTGAAAATCTGCAGTCTTTTTTAGATCTCTACTACGCTGGCGCCCAGGCCCTGCAAACCGCCGCTGACTTCTACGATCTCACCTGGGCCTACCTACAAAAATGCGCCCAACAGGGGGTCCGCCATACGGAGATGTTTTTTGATCCCCAAACCCACACTGACCGGGGTATTGCCTTTGAGGTGGTATACCAGGGCATTAGCCAGGCCCTCAGCGACGCCAGGCAGCAGTTGGGGGTTTCCTCCGCCCTGATTCTCTGCTTTCTGCGCCACCTCAGCGCCGAGGCCGCCATGGCCACCCTCGAGCAGGCCCTGCCCTATCGCGACTCGATTATCGCCGTGGGTTTAGATTCCTCCGAGGTGGGCCACCCCCCCCTGAAGTTCAAGGCGGTTTTTGACCGGGCCCGGGCAGAGGGCTTTTTGACCGTGGCCCATGCCGGTGAGGAGGGGCCACCGGAGTACATTTGGCAGGCGATTCGGCATCTTAACGTGGCCCGCATTGACCACGGCGTCCGCTGCATTGAAGATCCTGCCCTGGTGGACTACCTGGGGGAACATCAAATTCCCCTGACGGTTTGCCCCCTCTCCAATGTCAAGCTGCGCGTCTTTGAGACGATCAACGATCATAATCTCAAACAATTGATGGATCTGGGGCTCTGCGTCACCGTCAACTCCGATGACCCCGCCTACTTTGGCGGCTATCTGGGGGAAAATCTGGCCGCGGTGGAGAGCGCCCTGGGGTTAACCCCGATGGAGTTACGACAACTGGCGGAAAACTCTTTCCGGGCCTCCTTTCTGCCCGCCGCCGAGAAGCAACGCTATCTGGGGGAAATCGCCACCATTGCCCCAGCCCCCTGAGGAAAAAGCGATTTTTGAATATTGGTTTTCCTAGCCCGATTTGATAATGGGGAAACCTTGACCACCGTTCAAGTCCCTGGCTGGGTCCAGGTCGGCGGCGGCCTCAGGTTTAATTGCCCTCCATCGAGCATGGACAAATGAAGATTGAGCTTTTTCAAGGGTTCCGGGGGCTGAAGAGCCGCGATCTGCCGACGGAAATTCTGGCCGGCATCACCCTGGCCGCCCTGATGATTCCGCTTAATATTGGCTATGCCCAGGTGGCCGGATTGCCTGCCACCGTGGGGCTCTACTCCGCCATTTTGCCCATGGTCGCCTTTGCCCTGTTGTGCTCCTCCCGGCAATTGGTGGCTAGTCCCGATGCCTCCCTGGCCGCCTTGATGGGCTCTACCCTGGCGGGGCTAGCCGCCCCTGCGGAGCCCCGCTACCTGCAGCTGACCTTTGCCGTGACCCTGCTCTGTGCCCTGATCTTTTTCCTGTTTTGGTACTTTCGTCTAGGGTTTCTGGCTAACTTTCTTTCTAAGGCGGTACTGGCGGGGTTTATTAGTGGCCTGGGCATTGAGGTGCTGACTAGCCAGGTGAAGAAAATTATGGGTATCTCGGTGGAGGCGGAGGGCTGGTTCCGAGAAGTATTTGAGATGATTGCCAGGGTGGTGGAGGCCAATCCTTACACCGTGGCGATCGGGATTGGCAGCATTGTCATCATTCGCCTGTTGAAACGGTTTGCTCCCCAGGTGCCCGGGGCCCTGGTGGCTTTGTTGGTGATGACCCTGCTGGTGGTGCAGTTTAACCTGGATCAGCAGGGGGTGAAGGTGTTGGGGGAAATCCCCGCGGGTTTGCCCAGTCTGACCATGCCGCAGATCAGTTTAGGCGACTGGGGGCGGCTCTTGCCGGGGGCCCTGGCTATGGCCGGTATTACCCTGGCGGAGGGGTTATTACTATCCCGTAGCTATGCCCAAAAGGGTGGGTATGCCATCAATGCCGATCAGGAAATGTTTGCCTTTGGCGCCTCCAATCTGGCCGCTGGGCTCACCGGTGGTTTCGCGATTGGCTCCAGTGCCTCCCGCACCGCCGCCATGGATAGCAGCGGTGCCCGCACCCAACTACCTAGTTTGGTGGGGGCCTTGGTGGTAGCGGTGGTGCTGCTGTTTTTTACCCGCCAGTTGGCCCTCTTGCCCAGTGCGGCGCTGGCGGGGATTGTGGCCAATGCCGTGCTAAAGCTGATTGAGGTGGAGGAACTGCGGCATCTATTTCGAGTGCGGCGATCGGAATTTTGGGTGGCGATCGCCTGTCTGGTGAGCGTGTTGGTATTAGGTCCCCTCAAGGGTCTCCTGATTGCCTTTCTACTCTCCCTCATTGATCTACTCCGGCGGGTTGCCACCCCCAGCACGGCGGTGCTAGCCGGTGCCCCCGGCCAGGACCGCTTTGTAGCCGCTAGCCGCTACCCAGAGGCCTCCCCCACCCCAGGGCTGTTAATCTATCGCTTCAGTGCACCGCTAATTTTTGCCAATGCCGATTTCTTTCAACGGCAGATTGAGGGTCTAGTGGAGACCACCGATCCACCGGTGCAGTGGTTGGTGTTGGATGGCGAGGCCATCACCGATATTGATGTGACGGGGGCTGAGGCCCTGGAGCAGATCATCGAATGGTTAGAGGAACGCTCCATTCAGGTGGCGATCACCCGGGTAAGTCGCCCGCTGGAGAACCTGCTCCAGACCTATGGTTTACTCACTAAGATTGGTCGGGAACATCTCTACGGTAGTAATCGGGAGGTAACTCAAGCTTTTCTAGAAAAGCCTGTTAAGCCCGACGTGGTTTAGCCGCTTTTAGTAACTGTTAGTGACCTGTCGGACCATTTTCATCACATTTGACCTATGGACGCCAATCACGACTTCTCCCCTGAGGTGAAACGCTCCCTACAGCAGCAGCTCAAATTTCACCCGCACCCCGATGTGCGCGAAAGGATATTGATTCTACTCTTGCGCTATGAGGGTAAAACCCAACGGGAAATTGCCGACCTGCTGGGCTGCTCCCTACGCAAGGTTGCCTACTGGTCAGCCCATGGCGACCCCCATAACCTGGATAGCCTGGTGGACAAACGGATGCAGGGTAATTATCAGAAAGTGACCGACGCTTACCTGGATCGACTATTCCAGGTGGTGAGCCAAAAACCCCATGCCCTGGGCTATCCCTTTAAGACCTGGAGTCAGCAAAAACTGGCTAACCATATGGAGCAGGAAACCGGTATTAAGCTGAGCGCCAGTCAGCTTGGCCGCATTCTTAAATCTAGTCAGCCAGGTCAGTCTCGTAGAGCAACCCTGACGTCAAAACAGCCAACTGTCAGATCTAACCTGTCCCTCGATGATCGGCTCCAGTCATCCAGAACGTCCGTCCCTAAGGTGAGCTAGCGGTGTGCGGCTAGTCAACGATGACGACCCAGATTCAGACTAAAAGTAGCCACTTGCTGCTCGGTCTAGCCCATGTTTCCTCAAGTTTAACCATTCGCCCCAACCGGAGGTCCACCCATGATTAATCGCGCTTCTAATCCCGATCGCCGGGAAGAACGTCAACAGGATCGTAGCTTTGGCCATCGCCATAGCGGCAACACCATCTATAAAATGCGGCAGCGCCTGGTCTCCCTGGGGGATGATTTTTATATCGAAGACCAGGCCGGCGATCGGGTCTTTAAGGTTGACGGCAAGGTCCTACGGGTTAGACAAACCTTGCTGTTTGAAGACCTCCAGGGGCATACCCTCTGCCAGATCCAGGAGCGGATGCTGCGGGTTAAAGAGGCGATGGCGATTGAAAATAGTCAGGGTGAAAAAATGGCGGTGGTCAAAAAGGCTCTGATTGCCCCCCTGCGAGATCGTTGGACCGTGACTATTGGCGATGGTCTAGAGTTAGAGGCACAGGGTAATATTCTGGATCACGAATACAGCATTACGGCGGGTCGGAACAAATTGGCGGAGGTGTCCAAGCGGTGGTTTCGCTTTGCCGATGTTTACGGCGTAGAAATTGAACCGGGGCAAAATGATGTGCTGATTTTGGCGATTACCGCCGCGATTGACATGATGGCCCAACCTGATAGTGACGAGTCAGCTTAACAGTACTAACCTATGGCAGCCCATCAACCGCAACATCGTCAGCGTACCCGAGCCCCTAAGGCGGCGGGGATCGCTGGGGTGGTTTTCTCCATTCTGCTGATGATCAGCTTAGTCCTGCTCCTGACCGCCATACCCACCAGCGCCAATGGCGAGAGGCTCTGGTGGATGGGGCGGCAGGATCACCTGCTGCTGGCCCTCAACCTGATTCCCTTTGCGGGGATCGCCTTCCTGTGGTTTATCGGCGTGGTGCGGGATCTGTTGGGGGAAAGGGAGGACCAATTTTTTGCCACTATTTTTCTGGGCAGTGGCCTGTTGTTTGTGGCCCTGTTGTTTGTCAGCGCCGCCCTGATTGGCAGTGTGGTGATGATGTCTCAAGCTTTGGCCCCTGGCCTTGACGGGATCTCAGAGGCTCGCCCCTGGCAACCCTACCACTACGCCGGCAGTTCTCTATTCAGCACCTACGGCATCCGCATGGCCGGGGTATTTATGATTTCCACCTGTACCCTGTTTCTCCGTACCCACGCGATCCCCGCCTGGATGGCCTGGGTTGGTTACGGCCTGGCCGCGATCATGTTGTTCCGGATTGGTCAAATTGATCATCTGGGCTGGGTGGTGCTGGGCTTTCCCCTCTGGGTTTTACTGATTAGTGTCTATATCCTGGTCACCAGTTACCGCCAGAGGTAGTCCTCAAAATCCTGCCCCCATCTACCACCAAAACGGCGCTCTTGCCCTAAGCTGGAAAGGTGGACAGGCCGGCAACGGCTTGCCCCATTCCCTTGCTGTTCTCACCATTATGCTGAATCCCGATCTGGATGCCATCCAATTGACCAAGGAGGAGTACGAGCGCTACTCCCGCCACATCATTCTGCCGGAGGTCGGCCTGGAGGGGCAAAAGCGCCTCAAGGCCGCCAGTGTCCTCTGCGTTGGCACCGGCGGGCTGGGTTCGCCCCTATTACTTTACCTGGCGGCGGCCGGTATCGGCCGGATTGGCATCGTTGACTTTGACGTGGTGGATCAATCCAACCTGCACCGCCAGATTATCCACAGTGAGTCCTGGGTGGGCAAGCCTAAAATTGCCTCCGCCAAACAACGCATCCTGGAGATTAACCCCCACTGTCAGGTTGATCTCTACGAAACCCGCCTCAGTGCCGATAATGCCCTGGATATTTTCCAGCCCTACGATGTGGTGGTGGATGGCACCGATAACTTTCCTACCCGTTACCTGGTTAATGATGCCTGTGTGCTGTTGAACAAGCCCAATGTCTATGGGTCGATCTTCCGATTTGAGGGCCAGGCCACGGTGTTTAACTATCAAGAGGGGCCCAACTACCGGGATCTGTACCCCGAGCCGCCCCCGCCGGGCATGGTGCCCTCCTGCGCCGAGGGGGGGGTGTTGGGGGTGTTACCCGGGATTATTGGCACCATCCAGGCCAACGAAACCATTAAGGTAATTTTGGGGGTGGGTCGTACCCTGAGTGGTCGATTGTTTCTCTACAACGCGCTGGATATGACCTTTCGGGAACTGAAGCTGCGGCCTAACCCGGTGCGACCGGTGATCGAGGAACTGATCGACTACGAGATGTTTTGCGGCATTCCCCAGGCCCAGGCGGAGGCGGAGCGAGACCTGGCGGAGATCGCTGAAATCACCGTGGTAGAGCTGAAGCAGATGCTAGACGGCCGCACGGATATGCTGCTGATCGATGTCCGTAATCCCAATGAGTACGAAATTGCCAGTATCCCCGGCGCGGTGTTGATTCCCCTGCCGGATATTGAACAGGGGGACGGTGTTGATCAGGTCAGGCAGTTGATTGACAACGGCCAGCGATTAGTTGTCCACTGTAAGATGGGGGGGCGATCGGCCAAGGCCCTGGCTATCCTCAAGCAGCACGGCATCTCGGGCACCAATGTGAAGGGGGGCATCCTGGCCTGGAGTCGGGAGGTCGATGCATCGGTGCCGGAATACTAGACTGGGAGGAAACCAATGGCACTGAGTCAAGGCTGGGGAGTTGGGCTGGCGATCGCCCTAACCACCCTGATACCCTCCCCCACTGGCTTGCGGGCCGACACCGGCATCCGCTGCCAGTTTGATCCAACCCTGGGCCTGCCCAATCCCCTGGGGATGCGGGCCTACATCACCCTTACCGAGGCCGCTGGGGATACTACCTTGGAATTTGAGCAGTTGCCCAGCCTGGTCGGGGGGGGTGAGGTGCCCGCTACCCTCGCCGTCAAACGGGTGATGACCATTTATGGCTTGGGTCTGACCGCTACCCGCCAACTGCTGTTGGATCACCCCCAGTACTACTCCGAGTTACTGGGATACGACAATGCCGAGGGGTTTGGGCCGATCAACGATCTGCTCACCTGTACTCCCTATTAGCCAACAACCATGATCACCCTCCCAGATGGTTTTCGCCAGGGCATTGTCCTGCTGGCCTACGGCCTTGCCCTGATGTGGGGGCTAGCCCTGCTGGACCTGGTGTCAGGTCGTCAGGTGTCCTCCCGCCTGGGGATTCAACCCCGCCGCCTGGTGGGATTGCCGGGGATTGTGGTGGCTCCCCTACTCCATCAAAATTTACCCCACCTGCTGGCCAACTCCGCCCCCCTGGTCATTTTGGGCAGTCTAGTTTTACTGTGGGGCCTACCGGTGCTAGGGCTGGTGACCGGCCTGGGCTGGCTGGGCAGCGGCCTGGGCAGTTGGTTGCTGGGCCGGGCCGGCACTCGCCACCTGGGGGCCAGCGGGCTGGTGTTTGCCTATCTGGGGTTCCTGTTGCTGCGGGGCTATTTTGATCGGACCCCGCCCTCCCTGGCGATCGCCCTGGTGGTAGGGCTGCTCTATGGTGGCTCCCTCTGGGGGTTACTGCCCCTACAGCGGGGTAAATCTTGGGTAGGTCATGGCTGTGGTTTCTTAGCCGGTGCCCTGGGCGCTCACCAGCTAGCGCTTTGGCAAAGCTGGTGGATGGGCAGGGGATAGGCTGGGGGTACCGCAAGCGAATCAGCATAGCTGGTCAGGATTTGAGACCACCGAAGTAATCCTACCGATGAACCATGTCGTAAGCGTTCCGGCCAAAGCTATAATGGTAATCTGATGACAGAGAGGGGGGGTTCTCCTCTCCTGCGAGATGACTTGACTATTGCCGATATCTTAAGTCCATTAAGGTAATTCCCCATGCCATTCACGATTGATTCAGCGCGTAACATTTTCCCCAATACCTTATCCGCTGATGCTGTACCGGCGACCATTGCTCGATTTACCCAATTGAGTGCGGAGGATCAACTCGCCCTGATCTGGTTTGCCTATCTCGAGATGGGTAAAACCATTACCATCGCCGCACCGGGAGCGGCCAATATGCAGTTTGCCGAAGGCACCCTAGATCAGATTCGGCAAATGTCATTTCGGGAGCAATCTCAGGCTATGTGTGACCTGGCCAATCGGGCCGACACCCCGATCAGCAGAACCTATGCCACCTGGTCCGCCAACATCAAACTAGGCTTTTGGTATCGTCTTGGGCAGTGGATGGAACAGGGCTTTGTTGCCCCTATCCCCGATGGATATCAACTGTCTGCCAATGCCTCGGCAGTGCTCCAGGCGATTCGCAATCTGGACTCCGGCCAACAGATTACCGTCCTCCGCAATGCGGTGGTTGACATGGGGTTTGACACCAATAAAATGGATAACGTCAGTCGGGTCAGTGAACCGGTGGTTGTACCCCAGGCCGTCGCTCAACGCAGTCGGGTCACCATTGAAGGGGTGGATAATCCCACGGTGCTGAGTTACATGGATAACCTCAATGCCAATGACTTTGACGCCCTCATAGAATTATTCACCCCTGACGGCGCCCTACAACCCCCGTTCCAGAAACCAATCATTGGCAAGGAAGCGGTCCTGCGCTTTTTCAAGGAAGATTGTCAGAACCTGAAACTCCTGCCAGAGCGGGGTATCGTGGAGCCGACAGAGGATGGCTATACCCAGATTAAGGTGACGGGTAAGGTACAAACCCCCTGGTTTGGGGCTGGCGTCGGGATGAATATGGCCTGGCGATTTTTGTTGACTCCGGACAACCAGATTTTCTTCGTTGCCATTGATCTACTGGCTTCCCCGAAGGAGTTAATCAATCTGGTGCGTTAGCGGCTGATAACTGGGAGAGTGTTCGGCTCAAGACGCATCAATTCCATCAACCTTTAGGAAAACGCTCTCCCTTGAGGGCGTTTTTTCCTGGGGGGATTATAACGGTCGGCGATCCGATTAGGACAAGACGGCGATGCCATTGGCTATGGGCTGAGACCCAGCACTTTGCTTGGTGTCTTGAGCTCAATGGCCACAGCTATAAAGTTAGGGGGAAAAGATCCATGAGTGATTTAGCCTGGTCTGATGCTGAAAAGCAAGTAGCAGAAACGGCGTTTAAAAAAGCCTATGGACGGGAAATTGCGGTACTGATTCAAGAGGTCAGGGGCCAGGCCGCCTCCATTTCTGCACTGGAGGATCTGTGGCACCTACACGATTTTCTAAGTGCAAAACGACACGATGTAGACGGCAAGTATGACTATCGCTATACGGTGCTGGTGTTTGTTTTCTCTCGCCTGGTAAAGGAGGGCTGGCTCCAGTTAGATGAGCTGGAGGGCCTAGATAGGAGCAAATTATCTAAAATAGCGGCCCTGGCCCGTATGTAGAGCTCAATCATCCAAGAGGGGTGCGAGCTCACCACTGACCTAGCCATTCTAGGGTTTGGATAGCACTGTACGGCCCGAGGGAGCGGGTGACCTGCAGCTCCAGTCGGATCTCATCCCCCTGCCTATCCCTTAGGCCCAGGGGTAAGCGCCCTAGGGTTAACTCAAAACGGTTCTGTTGGCGGCTGATCAGGGGGGTGGGCAGGGGTCCCTGGAAGCGGGTTCGATACCGTCGGTCGCCCCCCGCGGCCCCGGCACGCCCCGAGGACCCCGTCGACCCCGGGCTGCCATCGCGACCAAAAAACCGCACCGCATCCGCCAGGGCCACCAGGCCACAGAGCTGGGGCTGGCCCAGGGATAGGCCCCCCAGGCCAGCGATCGCCCCCAGGGATAACATCGGCCATAGCCAACCCTTCACCACAGGCAGTCTCCGTAACCTATAACTTTGTCCAGCAGGGCTTCCCAGTCTGCCTGCCTGGCTACCGCCATTCACTAAGAGATCCCCAGCGAGGGGAGAAACTACCCGATTAAAACCCATACCCACAGTCGATTTCAAGCCCGATTTGCGGGGGATAGCCAATTGTCCTGCGGCGGCCCCTACTGCGTCCCGCCAGCATGGCTAGGACAGCCTTCCGTCCGGATGTGGCGATTATCGATGAGACCTGCCTAGCCGGCGAAAGACCGACTGTTTACTACAAGGAGGGACTCAAATCAGTCAGGATGGGCGTGGTCGGGCCCTGGACAACACTTTTGTCGAGGGTCTGTGCCGGTCGTTCCCCGTGCCGGTGGCTATGGCCTGTGAAAAACAGGGTAAAGGCTGATTACCTAAGGGTTCCAGACAGTTTTGTAGATTGCAGACGTTGGAGCAGGGCGGGTCGATTGCTGTAGTTGGATTTGAGGGCTTGCAGTTGCTGTCTAAATTGGGGTAGGCGACCCTGCAACTCGGCCAGATCACGCAGGTCTTGCAGCAAAGCAACTGCCTCGTCGTAGGCTTTGGCTTGCTTGAGGGCAATCAGTTGGTGAATTCGATCCCAGGTTTGGGCGGCTTTCGGCGCCAGGATCTCTAATTGACGCTGGCGCTTTGCCCTGGCAGTGGCTTGTTCTTGCTGCTGGCGCTGTTCCTTTAGTATGACACCGGTTGCAACCAGCTCCGACAGGTGTCGTTGTCCTGCAGTCGCTACGGACGCCGCTGGTCCATCGGCCT